>CAMCJW010000001.1 GCA_945875195.1 Chitinophaga pinensis
GGTGTAAAACAGATTCAAATGGCAAAAGAGTTCAGAGAATTTAGAGTATGTTAAGAAATAATCACAATTAGATTTCGCAAATCCCTTTTTCAAATTAAATTTGCATAATTTATACCTATACCTCAAATGAGGTGTTTCAATTTGTAAAAACTAATTTCATCTAGATAAAATGCCAAAAGATAGCAGTATTCGTTCAGTCCTACTTATAGGTAGTGGTCCAATCATCATTGGTCAAGCATGTGAATTTGATTATAGTGGAAGCCAAGCCGCGAGATCACTTAAAGAAGAGGGTATCAAAGTTATTCTTATCAATAGCAACCCTGCTACTATCATGACCGACCCAGTTACGGCAGATCATGTGTATTTACTGCCGCTGAATCCTGCATCTATTGAACAAATATTAACCGAGCACCAAATAGATGCGGTATTACCAACAATGGGTGGTCAAACAGCCTTGAACCTAGCCATTGAATGTGATGAGATGGGCTTATGGAAAAAATACAATGTGCGCATGATTGGCGTTGACATAGATGCCATAGAAACAACAGAAAACAGGGAGAAATTCCGCCAAAAAATGATTGATATTGGTGTGCCCGTTGCCGATTCTAATGTGGCAAACTCATTCTTGGAAGGCAAAGAGATTGCCCAAAGAATAGGATTTCCATTGGTAATCAGACCATCATACACCTTAGGTGGATCTGGTGGAGGTTTTGTTTGGGTAAAGGAAGAGTTAGATGCAGCATTGCAACGCGGATTAGCGGCTTCGCCAACTCACGAAGTGCTGGTAGAAAAAGCTGTGTTTGGTTGGAAAGAATATGAACTAGAACTCCTAAGGGATCAAAACGATAGTGTGGCCATCATTTGTACCATCGAAAATTTTGACCCAATGGGTATTCATACAGGAGATTCCATAACTGTTGCTCCTGCCATGACCTTAAGCGATACTGTTTTTCAAAGAATGCGCTCCATGGCCATTCACATGATGCGCTCCATTGGCAATTTTGCCGGAGGTTGCAATGTTCAATTTGCAGTGAACCCAGAAGACGAAGCAATTATTTCGGTTGAGATTAACCCAAGGGTTTCTAGGTCATCGGCACTTGCAAGTAAAGCTACTGGTTACCCTATTGCAAAAATTGCTGCAAAATTGGCAATTGGTTATCATTTAGATGAATTAAAAAACCCTGTTACCAAAACTACTTCAGCATACTTTGAACCAGCCATAGATTACGTGATTGTAAAAATACCTCGATGGAATTTTGATAAATTTAAAGGCGCAAACAAAACATTGGGCCTACAAATGAAATCGGTAGGTGAGGTAATGGGTATTGGAAGAACCTTTATTGAAGCTTTACAAAAAGCCACACAAAGCCTAGAAATCAAGCGCAACGGTTTAGGTTCAGACGGCTACCAGGAGCGCAACTTGGAAAACATTGTAGATAAATTGAAGAACGCAAGTTGGGACAGGATTTTTGCAGTGAAAGACGCATTGAGCTTAGGAATGCCCATATCTTCTGTTGAAAAAATCACTCGAATTGATCGTTGGTTCTTAACGCAGATAAATGATATGGTTCGCTTAGAAAGTGATGCCAAACGTTTTAACTTAGCTACCCTGCCAAAAGAGTTAATGGTTGAACTCAAGCAAAAAGGTTACAGTGATATTCAAGTAGCTTACCTATTAGGTGGCGATACCACAGAAGACAAAGTTTGGGATTTAAGAAAATCAATGGGCATAAACCGAATTTATAAAATGGTTGATACTTGTGCCGCTGAATTTCCGTCACCAACCAATTATTTCTATTCAAGTTTTGATGGAGAAAACGAGAGCATCGTTAGTGATAAAAAGAAAGTAATTGTTTTAGGTTCTGGTCCGAACCGAATTGGACAAGGAATAGAATTTGACTACAGTTGTGTGCATGGGCTTTTGGCCGCAAAGGAATCTGGTTTTGAAGCCATCATGATTAATTGTAACCCTGAAACGGTAAGTACAGACTTTGATATGGCAGATAAACTGTACTTTGAGCCTGTATTTTGGGAAGCCTTGAGAGAAATAGTTGAGCTTGAAAAACCAGAGGGCGTAATTGTGCAACTTGGTGGTCAAACCGCTTTAAAACTTGCAAGGAAACTGGAGGCCATGGGCGTAAAAATAATTGGGACCAGCTTTGCCAATATGGACATATCTGAAGACAGGGGTTCATTCTCCGACTTATTAAAAGAGTTGGATATTCCTTACCCAGATTATGGCGTTGCAGAAGATGCAGATGAGGCTGTAGCTGTTGCCAATAAAATTGGCTATCCAGTTTTGGTGAGACCAAGTTATGTATTGGGTGGGCAAGGAATGAAAATTGTAATCAATGATGAAGATTTAGAGCAAGCAGTCATTTCATTATTAGGTGATTTACCAGGCAACCGAGTTTTAATTGACCACTTTTTAGATAGGGCAGAGGAAGCAGAAATAGATTTGATTTGTGATGGACAAGATGCACATGTAATTGGCATGATGGAACACATAGAGCCAGCAGGTATACACAGTGGTGATAGCTATGCTGTATTGCCACCATTTAGCTTGAGCCAACATGTGCAAGAGACTATGGAAAAATATGCACGCAACCTTGCCATTAAAATGAATATAGTTGGATTGTTGAACATCCAATTTGCCATTAAAAATGAAAAGGTATATGTTATTGAAGCCAATCCAAGAGCCAGTAGAACCGTGCCATTCATAGCTAAGGCTTACCAAATTCCATACATTAACATTGCTACCAAAATAATGCTTGGAGCCAACAAACTACAGGACTTTAAATTTGAAAGGAAGTTAGTTGGTTATGCCATCAAAGAACCAGTATTTTCATACGAGAAATTCCCGGAGGTAAAGAAAGAACTTGGACCAGAAATGAAATCAACCGGAGAGGCTATTCGTTTTATCAAAGACTTACAAGACCCTTATTTTAGACATTTGTACAAGGAAAAGAGTATGTACTTGAGTAAATAACGGTGGGATAAAAAATAAAATTGCTTTTAATCAAACAAGTTTTCAGGCTCTGGCACTTTAAAAACAAGTTTATTGGTTCCAATAAAGTTCAAAAAAATGTTGATGAAAATGGCCAATAAGTTTGAAACCAATGGGCCGTTTTGTTTCAGAAACAAAGACAACTGCGTTAAATCCAAATTCTGAGCCCATGCAGCAAACCACTCATTTGGATGCAACCAATGATCAAAAAGAAAGTTAAGTAACAAGAAAATGACTAGGGTTACACCATAAACCAAAATATACTTTAATAGGTATTTCTCATCTTCTTCGGTATGTTCTATGTAGGTCCAAAATTTGTTTAAAGTAAATCCAACAAAGAAGCCCATTACATATCCAATTGCTTTGGATATTAGATTTAAGGCCGGGTATTGCAATGATATTAGCCAAAATACACCAAGACTAACGCATGCGCTGGTTGCTCCAACAATTCCAAATTTTAAGAATTTCTTGGCTGTAGGATATTGTCTTATCCATTTTCGAAAATGTTGTATTGGCTCTAAAAACATATCGGTTCGAAAATAAATAAATACTTATCTAAACTGAGACCATTTAAATAATAAATAAAAATTAAAGAAAACCGCTGTCAGAAAAGCTAAAATACTGGTTATTCCCAATAATTAGATGATCAGTTACAGCTATATCTAACAAACGCCCTGCTTCTTTAAGTTTATTTGTAATTTCACGGTCTTGTATACTGGGATTTAAATTCCCAGAAGGATGATTGTGACATAAGATTATACTGCTTGCAACATGGTCTAAAGCCACTTTAAAAATAATTTTTGGATCAACCACAGTGCCAGCAACTCCGCCAATACTAATACGCTTTTGAGCTATCACCAAATTATTTCTATTGAGTAATAAAACCCAAAACTCTTCATGCTGATAATCTTCCATTAATGGCTCAAAGTATAAAAAAGCATCGTGGCTTGAAACAATTTTGACGGTTTTACGAGCTTCTTCTTCCCTCCTCCTTTTTCCTAATTCCAATGCTGCGCAGAGGGTTATTGCCTTTGCTTCGCCAATTCCCTTGATAGCAGTTAAATCAGAAATTGTCATTCTGCTCAAATCTCTCATACTGTGATTAGCTAATTGCAAAATTTCCTGACCCAACTGCAAGGCAGAGGCATTTTTATTGCCGCTTCCAATCAATATTGCCAAAAGCTCAGCATGGCTCAAGGCTCTTGCGCCACTTAGTAATAATTTCTCTCTTGGTCGTTCGTCTTCGGCCAATTGTTTTATTCCAAAAAAAGGGGATTTTAATTGTTCCATGCCCAAAGGTAGGCATCTATAAAAGTAATGCCAAAAACTGCCACAACTTAAATCCTATAAATCAGATGCTTATTAACAATTAAGTCCTAATGCTTTGCCGAAAATACAAACAAAAAAAGCCCCCGAAATTCGGAGGCTTTTTCTATAATTGAATTAATTATTTATTTCTTTTTGCTTTTGGATACAACTTTCTTAGCTGCTTTTGGCGCAGCTTTTTTTACTGCAGCAACTTCTGTTCCTACTTTATTAACCACTTTTGCCAATTTAGATTTTTGGTTAGCTGCTTTATTCTTGTGAATAATACTACGTTTAGCCAATTTATCTAACATAGAACTCACTTCCACTAACAAAGCTGCTGCTTCACTTTTTACAGTTGATTCACGCAGGCGTTTTGCCAATGTACGAGTTGTTTTTGCTTGGTAACGATTACGTAAACGCTTAGTTGCGTTGTTTCTAATTCTTTTCTTTGCTGAGCTATGATTTGCCATGTTCTATATACTTATCTTTTTATTTTTCCTCGTGATGCACTCAAAAGGGAGGGCAAATATAGGCATTTGTGTATTAAATCAAAAGTTCAATTAAAAATTATCCTCAAACTGAGAAGCTTTCACCGCAACTGCATGTGCGTGAGGCATTTGGATTGTTGAAAGTAAATCCTTTTCCATTTAAGCCATCTGTAAAATCCAATTCTGTACCAAAAAGATAAAGAACTGACCGCTTATCGGTTACTACTTTTACCCCATTATGGTCAAAAATTTCATCGCCAGTTTTGGCTTCATTGTCAAAATCAAGCTTATAAGATAAGCCTGAACATCCTCCACTATCAACGCCTACTCTTAAAAAATAGGAAGCATCGTAGTGGTTTTCATCTATAAGTTGCGCTATGCGCGTTTTTGCTTTTTCGCTAACAGTTATCATGTGCGGGTATATTTAGGATACAAAATTAAGTTATATTTTTAATAGCAATGCAAGTGCCTAAATAGTTTTTGAGTAAATTTGACACATAAAAGAGAAACAATCATGTCAGATATTACAACTATTGCCATTGCAGGAGCAGGAACTATGGGGAGTGGCATTGCTCAAGTTACTGCCACGGCGGGCTTTTCAACCATTCTTTTTGATATAAACCCTGTCATGCTGCAAAAGGCAGAAATAGCTATAAAAAAATCATTGCAATTTTTGGTTGAAAAGCAAAAAATTACCCTAATCCAAAGCATAGCTATTCAAGAAAAGATTAAATATACTTCTGAGATAAACCACCTTGTGGCAGATTTAATTATTGAAGCCGTTGTGGAGCGCTTAGATGTTAAACACCAGTTTTTTCAATCAGTTGCAGCTATCAATAAAGAAACTTGCATTTTGGCAACCAATACTTCTTCTATTCCTGTAACACAAATTGCAGCTAAGATAAATTATCCAGAAAGAGTGGTAGGTATTCATTTCTTTAATCCAGCGCCAATTATGAAATTGGTAGAAATTATTAGTGGAGTTCAAACAAATAATGAGGTTGCCCAAACTTGTAAGTTGTTTATTGAAGGAATGGGCAAAACATGCGTTATGGCAAAAGATGCACCTGGCTTTATTGTGAATAGAGTGGCCAGGCATTTTTACGTAGAGGGATTGAAAGTACTTGAAGAAAATGTTTGTAGCCTTGAAGATATAGATGCACTCATGGAAAGTAGTGGTTTTAAAATGGGCCCATTTAGGTTAATGGATTTAATTGGTGTTGATACCAATTTCTCGGTAACTAGCAGTGTTTATGCACTTTTTCATCAGGACAGTAAATTTAGACCAAGCAGAATTCAACAACAAAAAGTAGATGCTGGTTTTCATGGGAGAAAAACAGGCCGCGGATTTTATGCGTATTGATCCAAAAATATTAGGCATTAGACTTGCCACCGAAGCTGATATTCCAACCATCACAGAAATATACAACGAAGCTGTTTTAAATGGAGTAGCCACATTCGATACCGAAACAAAGAGCATAGAAAACCGCATGGATTGGTTCAAACAGCGCCAAAAACAACACCCGGTATTTGTGGCATGTGTGGGCGATAAGGTTGCAGCTTGGGCAAGTTTAAATAAATGGAGCGACAGGGCAGCTTATGATGGAACGGCGGAGGTTTCAATTTATGTTCATGTAAATTTCAAAGGTCAAGGTATAGGTAGTTTATTGTTTGCCGAATTGGTAAATCAAGGAGAAAAACTTGGTTTGCATTATTTGTTATCGCGCATTTCTCAGGGCAATGATTTAAGCATACGATTGCACCAACGAAACGGATTTACTATTGTGGGCGTTATGCATGAAGTGGGACAAAAATTTGGCTCATATGTTGATGTAACACTCATGGAAAAAGTTATTAAAAACAATTAGGTTCGAACCAAAAATGATGAAAAAAAATAATATACTATTTGCAACCTTGTTACTTCTTGTTTGCTTTGCCAATTGTAAAAAGGATGCTAAAAATGTGTCGAACCAAGATTTTTTTCTAGCAGTTAATGTTGACTTCTATATTAATCTTGATTTGCCGCTAAACGCAGATTTAAATTTTCCAAATGGGTATGCTTATCAAGCAGGTTATGGTTATAGAAACAGGGGAGTTATTGTATACAATACCGGTTTTTCTGGACCAGATCAATACGTTGCATTTGATAGGTCTTGTCCATACAAAGTAGATAGCTCCTGTAGCATAGTAAGCGTTGATAGTTCAACCTTGTATTATCGTTGTGGGCAATTTACTGGAAGTGGAGGTAAGTTTACACCTTGCTGCAATTCAAGGTTTATTGCAGGAAATGGAGGTCAGGTATCTGGGCCAGCAGATAGGGGCTTGAAACAATATTATGTAAGTGTATTTGGCAGGCAATTGCGAGTTACAAATACACCTCAATAAAAAGGGGCCTTTCGGCCCCAATTAAACCCCCAAAACCCTACTTCTTTTTCCTTACTTCGTAGTTCAAACTTTTATTGCACTTTTGCATCATTTTCATATCATCTTTGCTCATGGTTTCTGCCCTTTGTATGCTTTTGGCATAATTTTGATTGATTGAATCTTGGCGTTGGAGTTCATAACTTCCGGGTAATTTCTTTCTTTTATCCTTTAAATAAACCTCATTTTCACTAACAATCTTCCTAGCTTTATCATATTCACCCTTATCAACGGCTTTCATGGCCTCATCCATTTTTTCATTAGATTCGAACAAGGCAATTTGTTGCAAAACAAATTTGTTAGAACCCTGCTCTCTTTCTGATTCCAAAATAGTACCCTTTACTTCTGAGGACAGAACAGAGGCAATAGCTGGCACCGACTCCATGGTGGCATCATCGTATTTTAAATGGGCTTTAATTTCAAATGTTTTATTGAAATTTGGCGGCACATTATATTTTATCAAAACTGCCTTGGTTTCCTCTGAAAATAGGTCTTTAAAATTAATTTCAATCTGATGATTTGAATAGGTAAATGGATAACCATAAACCTTATCAAGACTTGCTTCCAAAGGCAAATCAATCATTAGTTTGGTGTTTTGGGCAACAACACTCAATAAGCCTTTCATTTCTTTTTGAAAGATTCCTGGAATTTTATCAGGAGAGGCAATAAAATAATAATTACCACTTCCAAATTCAGCAAGATTTTGCAAAAGGTCTTCATTGTAATCATTTCCTACACCAAAGGTTGAAAGACTTATAGATTCATCTTTTAACCTGCTGGCAACAATTGCCTCCAATCTATTGGGTTCGGTTATTCCTTGATTGGCTAAGCCATCTGTTAACAGTAAAACGCGGTTCATAAAACCAGGCTTAAAGGTGCTCTTTACTTCTTTAAATCCATCAATCATGCCTCCACTTAAGTTGGTACTTCCATCAGATTCTATCGTATTTATTAACGTTTTAACTTGCTGCTTGTTGATGATTTTACTCGATGGGTAGAGTACTTTAACCTCAGTATCATAAATTACAATTGATAAATAATCTTCAGGACTTAAATTATCTACCACAAACGATGCGGCTTTTTTTACATAAGCTATTTTGTCGCCTTCCATTGACCCACTTCTATCTATTACCAATGAAATATTTAAGGGGGTTCTTTTTTTATTTGGATCAGGCAAATACTGACCTGCCTTTAATTCTGCATAAAAATACCCACTCTGCTTGTTTAAACTATTTTTAATAAAATAATTATTATCACTTGCTACCGAAAACCGAATCAATTTCGTTTCAGTATGGGCAACCGTGGTATTAGTATCTTCGACAAAACTCTGGGTTAAAGTTGGCAGAATAGTTGCTTCTTGAAGATTATTATCTTGGAGAGGTTGAGCCATATTTTGGCTTAAAAAAGAAGAGCCAAAATAAACCAAAAGACCAGTTGTAAGGGTGAGCAATAATGCGCTTAAAATTGATTTGAAGGTTTTCATAACATTAGATATTATGCGAAAAAACGCCGCAAAGTTGGCATTATTGCCTTATCTAAATTTTATGCGTTAAATTTAACCAAATTAGGAGATAAGCCTTTCTTTAAAAATTCTTCAAAAGATTCATTTGTTTATAAAAAGCAGAAAAAACTTATCTTAATCCTCCTCTGCAAGTAATGCCGCTTTTACTTTTTGCAACTCTGCTAATTGTTCTTTATTTACTTTTGGGTAACTCAATTTTAACTTTTCAAATTCAAAAAATATGACTGAACCTAAGCAAAGACGCGTAAACCATTTATCGTCTGCAGGCAATACATACCAAGGAGCCACATCTGTTGAAGTTGCACTCAACATTTCTTCATAAGCACTTTGATATTCATCCCAATGCAATCTTTCTTTGGTATCTGCCATTGAGAATTTCCAATTCTTTTCTGGACTATCAATTCTATCTAAAAACCGTTTTTTTTGTTCGTCTTTAGATAAGTGAAGGAAAAACTTTAAAATCAAAGTACCATTTTCAGAAAGGTTTTTTTCAAACCTATTAATTTGCTTGTATCGCTTTTCCCAGAAAGCCTTGTTAATGTCTTTGAGCCCTTTTATTTTTGGTAATTTTTCATTTAAAATAAACTCAGGATGCACGCGTGTAACCAAAACGTTTTCGTAGTATGAGCGATTAAAAATTCCAATCTCCCCTTTTCCAGGTAATTCCTTGTAATGACGCCAAAAATAATCATGATTGAGCTCTAGGTGAGTTGGAGCTTTAAAGCTAGCTATTTTTACACCTTGAGGGTTAAAACTAGTCATAACATGCTTTATTGCGCCATCTTTTCCTGCAGCATCCATTGCCTGCAAAATAATCAAGACACTGTGCTTATTTTCTGCATACAGCATGTCTTGCATTTTTGATAAATGAATTAAACCCGAAGAGAGAATTTCCTCACCTTCCTTTTTGCTTAACATTTTATGGTCGTAATCAGTATCTAGTTTCTTTAATGAAACTTTTTTTCCCTCTTTAACCAGTAAGGTTTTGAGGTATTGCTGCATATCCTTCCTAATTGCCATAATTGTGTTATTAAGAACTGCTTACCATGGTTCCAAATTCCATTTCACCTGCATCATCCATAGCTTTAAGTTTCATGATTTGATCCAAGGCATCTGGCACCACATCGCTACAAATTGTTATAAAACTATGTTTGGCTGCATTTTTAATGGCATAATCAATCGCTTCTGTTTCTTTTCTAAAAATACTCACCTTCTTATTGGGATCAACCTGAGATATCCCTTTCATCATAAGATCAATAATTTCTTGCTCAGTTCTGCCCCTCAAATTTTTATCCTGCCTTATAATTATTTCCTCAAACATTTGTGCAGCTAGTATTCCAAGGGCGATTGTGTCTTCATCCCTTCTATCTCCAACTCCTGCAATAATTCCAACATGTTTGGCTTCAATTTTACTTAACATTTCTGCAATTGCTTCAAAGCCTGCAGCGTTATGGGCATAATCAACCATTACTTCAAAATTTCTGAACCTAAAAATATTCATCCTTCCGGGTGTTTGAGCTGGCCCTGGTATAAAGGTATGCAGAGCAGTGCGCATGTCTTCAATTTTAAAATTCCTGATAAAACCAGCCAATAATGTTGGCAAAATATTTTGAATATTATAGCTAGCTCTGCCACCAAAAGTTAGCGGAATATTTGCTGCTTTTTCTACCCTAATTTTCCAGGTACCTTTACAAATAGTTACAAAGCCACTTTCATAAATAGCGGCTAAACCACCAGCCTTCATGTGTTCTTGAACCAAAGAATTGTTTTCGTTCATGGTAAAATAAGCAACCTTGCATTTTAAATCTTTGGCCATGCCAGCGGTCCATTTGTTATCTGCATTTAAAATGGCATAACCATTGGGCAATACACTATTTGGAACCACTGCCTTCACCCTTGCTAATTGATCAATGGTATCAATGTCTTGTAAGCCTAAATGGTCTTCAGTAATGTTTGTTACGATGGCCATATCACAATTGTGAAAGCCTAATCCTGAACGTAAAATTCCACCCCGTGCACATTCTAAAACAGCAAAATCTACAGTTGGGTCTTTTAAAACAAACTCTGCACTTACAGGACCCGTGCAATCTCCACGCATCATCATTTGGTTTTGAATGTAAACGCCATCAGTTGTTGTATAACCAACTTTGTAACCCATGGTTTTTACCATATGTGCCATTAACCTTGTGGTGGTGGTTTTTCCATTTGTACCAGTTACAGCGATGATAGGAATTCGTGCTGAGCTACCTGTAGGATAAAGCATATCAATTACTGGTTCGGCCACATTTCTTGGCAAGCCTTCAGCTGGATCAATGTGCATTCTAAAACCCGGAGCAGCATTTACTTCAAGTATAGCACCACCATTATTTTGTATTGGCTCACTTAAGCTCTCGGCCATAATATCTACACCACAAATATCTAAACCAATGATGCGGGCAATTCGCTCGCACATAAAAACATTATCGGGATGCACAAAATCTGTGATATCAGTTGCCGTTCCTCCAGTGCTCAAATTTGCAGTAGGTTTCAGCCATTGTTCCTCCCCTTCTGGCAAAACAGAATCTAGGGTTAGGCCCTTTTGAGTTAACATATCTAAAGTAAAACCATCAACTTTTATGCTGGTGAGTGTTTTTTCATGTCCAAATCCTCTACGTGGATCAAGGTTTGTTGTGTCTATTAACTCCTGAATGGTATGTTTGCCATCTCCCATAACTGCTGCTGGCTTGCGAATAGCAGCTGCAACAAATTTATAGTTGATAACCAAAACGCGGTGATCCAAACCTGTTATATACTTTTCTACAATTACACCCTTACCATACTTACGAGCTGCTTCTAAACCTTTTAATGCATCTTCCCAATTGGTTATATTTGTTGTTGCACCTTTGCCGTGATTTCCATTCACTGGTTTGGTAACAATGGGATATTTAATACTTTCGATTGCCGCTTCAAGGCCCTCTTCTGTATATACAATTCTTCCTTTAGGCACTGGAATTTGAGCTGCCTCTAATAAGTTTTTGGTTTCTTCTTTATCACAAGCAATATCAACGGCAATGCTGCCTGTTGTGCTCGCAATGGTTGCTCTTATGCGTTTTTGGTTCACCCCGTAACCTAGTTGCACCAAGGAGCTGTGATTTAAACGAATATATGGAATTCCTCTTGCTACTGCTTCATCTACAATGCTACCTGTGCTCGGACCAAGGCGCTCGTCTTCCCTAATTTCTCTTAAATTTTGAATGTCTTCGGCCAAATCATAAGGATTGCCATCAATTAGTGCCTCAGTTATTTTTACAGCTGCTTTGGCTGTATAAATACCTGCCTTTTCTTCCATATAACTAAATACCACATTATAAACTCCATGCTTACCTGTGCCTCGAGTTCTGCCATAACCACATTCCATGCCTGCAAGGGTTTGGAGCTCTAGGGCAATGTGCTCAATAACATGCCCCATCCAAGTACCTTCCTCAACCCTACTAAAAAAACCACCAGGCAGTCCTACAGAACATCTGTGTGAAAACATGGTTGGAAACAAGGCCTCCAAACGCTCTTTAAATCCATCAATTTTATTGGTCGGACGCTCCTCCATCTCCTCCAAATCTAATCGCATTTGGATTAATTTATGTCGGCGTACACTCCAATAATTGGGGCCACGCATTACTTTTATATCAATTATTTTCATAAGATTGTTGAGATGGTAATATATGCACAATATACCATTCACTATTTAAAATCAAAACACTCAGCTAAAATAATTAGTCGGCCTAAGTAATTTATGAATTTGCCGTTCTTTAGAATTCATATTTTTTTATACATTCGTGAAGCTATTAATTATACAAAAATCATAGACTAAAAATCAAACTTGCTATTTAACTCTCTGCAATTTCTTCTTTTCTTTTTAATAGTTACCACAAGCTATTTTGCAATTTCACATAGATTTAGGTGGATTCTGTTGTTGGCATCTAGTTGCTTTTTCTACATGTCTTTTATTCCCATTTATATCCTTATTTTAGGCTTTACAATTCTAATAGATTATTATGCTGGTATTTTGATTGAAGGGGCAAAAGGGAAAGCTAGGTTAATTTTTTTAATTGCAAGTCTTATAGCTAATATTGGGGTTTTAGCCGTTTTTAAATACTATAATTTTTTCTTTGAAAACATTTCTTCTATTCTGTTATCTTTCAATTGGAGCAACCCCATCCCAGCATTAAAAATCATTCTTCCCATAGGGCTATCTTTTCATACATTTCAGGCAATGAGTTACACCATTGAAGTATACAGGGGCAATCAAAAAGCAGAAAGAAATTTTGGCATCTATTCTTTGTATGTGATGTTCTACCCTCAACTAGTTGCTGGTCCTATTGAAAGGCCGCAAAATCTGATTCATCAATTTAAAGAAGAACATTTTTTTGATTTTGAACGTTTCAAAAGTGGGTTCACGCAAATGGCTTTTGGCTTATTTAAAAAGGTGGTAATTGCAGATAGACTTTCGCTAGCAGTGGATTATTCATATGCAAACATTGGCACCCAATCTGGTTTATCCCTAATAATTGCAACAACCTTCTATGCCTTTCAAATTTATTGCGATTTTTCTGGCTATTCAGACATGGCTATAGGTGCAGCACGCATTATGGGATTTAAGCTAATGGATAATTTCAATATGCCCTATTTTTCAAAGTCTGTATCAGAATTTTGGCAAAGGTGGCATATTTCTTTATCCGCTTGGTTCAAAGATTATTTATACATAAGCATTGGTGGAAACCGTGTAAAGTTACCTCGTTGGATTTTTAACATTTTGTTGGTGTTTACCCTAAGTGGTTTATGGCATGGAGCCAGTTGGACTTTTATTTTATGGGGTGCAATTCATGGTGTGTTTTTAATTATTGCCAAGCTTAAAAACAGCATAATTGATAAGTTAAAATTATCAGTATTTAAGCATCGGTATTTCTTGATACCTAACATGCTTGTAACATTTGCACTTGTATGTTTTGCTTGGGTATTTTTCAGGGCAACATCAATAAACGATGGGCTTGAGGTAATCAAGAAAATGGCCCAATTTTCAGTTTACGACAACATTAGTTTATATTTTTATAGGTACGAGCTGCTATTTTGCTTTTTACTCATTGCATTTTTAATGGTGAAAGAAAAGTTATGGTTACATATCAATACCCAAAAAAACAGCTACTTCTATGTAATCAATTTCATCGTACTATTTTCTTGTTATCTATTTGGTGTTTTTAACCAGAAACAATTTATTTACTTCCAATTTTAACATGAGAAAGTTTATTTCGTTTTTGATAATTGCGCTCTGTTTAGTTATTTATTATGGCAGCAATAGCGCAAAAATAACAGAACAATACACTGATTATAGAGAAAGGAGAACGCTGTTAGGTTCAGACAAAGTAGGCTATGGAGGATTGTATGGCATGTGTTACCTTTCTGATTACCGTTACCCTTTTTCTTATGATATAAAAGCAGCTAACGACACCCTAGAAAAAAACATTAACCTTTATCTTTTTTCGGATAGCTATTTGTATTATAGGGTTACCTCAAAGCATTTTTGTAATACAGATAAGCTATATAAAATGAAGTGGTTTGAAACCGAAACATTTTTAAAACAGGAGGCTCTTGATATAACAAAAAAAAATGTACTTGTATTTGAGATGACTGAAAGGTATGTGAGAATATTACTTGATAATTTTGATGGCGCAGCAAACATGTTGTCTATTGGCAAAAAAGCTGCCGAGGCGGCTCCCAATAACGAAAACACAAATTCATACAATTTATTGGAGAAGTTACAAACCCCATTAATCAATCCTAATATCAATTCTAATTTGGAATTAAATTTGTTTGATTACAAATTTTTTAGGCCATTAAAAGAGTTAAAAGCTAATTTAAATTATTACGTGTTTAATAGATTAAATGATGAAGTTTTTGTTGACACCGCATACAAACAATTGTATTATAAACCCACCGTTTCTGGAGAGCAGAAAATGAACGCATTTTACCCCGTTGATTCAGTAGAATTCAAAATTATTTGTACCACCATCAATAAACTATATGATTTGTATCAATCGAAAGGTTTTGATGAAATATATTTGGCCATCATACCCAACCCGGTTACAATTGTAAATCCAAATTTAGGCAACTATAATAACCTAATTCCTACTATCAATAAGGTTGACACTTTAAGAATGAAAATATTGGATATTTATAGCATTTTTAAACAGCATCCTTCTGCCTATTACGCTAAAAGCGATTCACATTGGAATTCTGCTGGACTCCAGCTTTGGTTGGATGAGTTTAACAAAAGATTGAAGGTAATTTCAAAAAAAAATAGCAAAACTTCGTAATTTTTTCTTGCCAAGAATCATCGCTACCATTGGCATTTTTAAAGCAGTTTTTGCCTGTAAAAGTGCTTTTTTTCAAAAAATGATAACAAAAGTTTGTCAGATAGGTCGCGACCATTATATTGCACGGAATATCATATTAATTTAACATTGGAAAAACCAAAAGGAAAGCTCATCTCCATAGGTGGAGCAGAGGATAAAGGAACAGATTTGGAGCAGGGATTTGTGCAAAGAAATAGGCTTAATTTTTTTGAATTAGGGATCCTAAAGCGCATAGTTGTTGAGGTTGGAGGAACAGAAAAGCGCATTGAAGTAATTACTACAGCATCTTCTATTCCAGAAGAAGTGGGTGAAAATTATGTAGATGCGTTTGGTAAAATTGGCTGTAATAACGTTGGTATTATGCCCATTCGCAATAGGCAAGATGCAGCTCAAGAAGAATATATTAATAGGATCAAAACGTGCAACGGTGTTATGTTTAGCGGTGGCGATCAATTAAGATTAACCAGCATTTTTGGAGGAACAGAAATTTATCAAATTTTACATGATAGGTTAATCGCCGAAGAAAATTTTGTAATCGCAGGCACAAGCGCAGGTGCAATGGCCATGAGCAATACCATGATTTACCAAGGCAAAAGTGATTTAGCCCATTTAAAAGGTGAAGTAAAAATAACAACAGGTTTAGCTTTTGTTGCCAATGTAATTATCGACTCACATTTTGATAAGCGCGGGCGTTTTAATCGCTTAGCGCAAGCAGTTGCGAGTAACCCTCAATGCACAGGAATTGGCCTTGGCGAAGATACTGGTGTAGTAATTACCGAAGGAAACCAATTAGAAGTAGTAGGCAGCGGTGCAGTGGTAATTGTAGATGGCAAAGACATTCGTCATTCAAATATTACAGATATTTCTGAAGGTGCGCCCATTTCTATTGAAGGATTAAAAGTAAATATTCTTGTAAAGGGCAATGGTTATTTACTTAAAGAAAGAAAGTTTCAAGAAGTTGCTTTAGTAGAAGAGGTTCACCAATAACAAAATAACCAATGCATATTTTAAGTGATTCTGATATTGAAATAAGAGAAGAATTCCAATCCTTTATTGCCGAAATTCCAGAACTCCCGGGTTGTTCTGCAAGTGGAATTACAGCGCATGAAGCCATTGAAAATTTGAAGTTTGCCTTAACAGAATTAGGTATTAACTATTCTTGATAATTAAATACCTTTTATTATCTTTGGATTGCCAATCATTTACGCATGAAGAAGTCAATATCCTTATTCTTCCTCTCCCCTTTACTTTGCTATGCAAGCGGAATAACAGGTTCTGCTGGCAATGAGCTGCTATATTTATACCTCATCCTTCTTGGCATTTTAGGCGTTTTTTTCGGTTTGAACCTAGCCATTAAGTTTGTTTGGCGTAAATACAAAAACTGGAAGTTTCAAAAGCAATACCCAGAGTTGGATGGGTTGTTTTAGGAATGAAGCCAATTCATTCTTGGAGACCCTGCAAGCCTTTCAAAATCTCGGTCATATTTGTTTAAACGGTGTATTTTAATGGCCTGCGCTATTTTTTCAACCCAAACCATACCTGCAGAAGAATAATAACCCTTGTTTATTTTCATTAGCCACTCCATGTAAGCCATATTTCCTTTCATAGAGGTGTAATATCCTTTTCGCTTTATGATGGTGCAAAAGTGGCCAAAAGAGGCCTCATCCGACCTATAGCTTCTATACATTGAATGGTAATTAATGCCTTGACTAGGTAGGTGATTTTTGCCTTTAACACCAAAATGATTTTTTAGCATTCTGGTGTTTAACCCCGATCCATGTCCGGATTCAATTAGCGCAATTCCTAAGATTACACTTGCTGGAATACCTGTTTGATCCGACAAACTTTGCGCTAAAGGAGCATAGTTAACAATATATGAGTTGGCAGATTGGTTTCTGGTAAAGGCATATAGCGGAGCTATAAAACAGAACAGGGAAATGGTTATCCTTAGTTTTGCATTTTTCCAGTACGGGTAAATACTAAGATTGTTGCGATATGTGGTTTCGGTTTGTTTCAATTCTTAAAGAATTAATAGCACCGTTTCTACCCACAAAGTAAAATGAAAATTAGCCTAAGGCAATGCACAACCTTTTACAACTTGTCTCATAAAGTATTCAAAATGAATTTACTACAAATTTGTCGCACTCAGTGTAATGGTAAATTGGGTATGGCTTGTATGCCATAAAGGAAGTTATTAGGGGATTTTAAAACCTAAAAAATATTCAAATTATAGCCCAAATAATTATTTATAGATGGCCACTTCTGGGTTTTTACCTTCAAATTGCCAAGCTCTATACATACCTTCTGAGTTAAATGGCAACTCAATATTGCCAAAATAATCTATGGCAATTAGCCCTCCCTCACCACCAAATTTTACCAATTTGTCTTTAACAACAAAATCACAAGCCTCCTTTAAACTCATGCCTTTGTATTCTATTAAACACGAAATATCATAAGCTACAACTGCACGTATAAAAAATTCACCATGACCAGTGCAAGAGATTGCACAAGTTTTATTGTTGGCATAAGTTCCTGCGCCAATCATTGGTGTATCGCCAATACGCCCAAAGCGCTTATTTGTCATGCCGCCAGTGCTTGTTGCCGCAGCCAGGTTTCCTTGTTTATCTAGCGCTACTGCTCCAACAGTGCCAAACTTCTTTTCGCCTTGTTCTGTTTTATCTGTATGATCCAATTGATAGGTATCACTATCCTTTACATCTTGCCATTGCTTATACCTTTCAACAGTATAAAAATAGGCATCATCTTCAAAAGTTAATCCGCACTTTTTGGCAAATAATTCTGCTTCACTACCAGCTAAAAAAACATGTCCAGATTTTTCCTTGATCAAACGTGCTAATGATACAGGATTCTTTATGTTACTCACACCACTAACAGCACCAGCCTCTAGGTTCAAACCGCACATAATAGAAGCATCCATTTCATGTGTGCCTTTATTGGTAAAAACAGCACCCTTACCAGCATTAAATAAAGGAAAGTTCTCTAAAGATATTACAGCTGCTTCTACAGCATCCAAACTGCTTCCACCGTTTTTAAGGATGTTTGAACCAATTGATAATGCCTCAGATAAACCCAAACGATAATTGGCTTCCTTTTCTGGGGTCATTAAATAAGGCAATATGGTTCCAGCGCCACCATGAATGGCCATTGAAAAATTATTCATTCTGTAAACTACTTTATAAAACTACCACTCGGCAGTAGGATCGTATCTAAAAACCTCACTCATTTCTTCCACCAAAGGAGAAAGATGATTGGTGTGATTTCCAACTCTTCCGCCATATACTGGCTTCCAGGTTTCGGAACTAGGAATGCTAATACCTGCCTTTATAATATAAGGGGTAATGTTTGCTAACCATTTTTCTTGCAAGGTTTCTTCACCTTCAAAAATGCCCTCACCAATTAATAAGTCTTCATTTTTGCTTGGTTCAAACATACCTAAAGCATAATTCCAAGCTTCATTGAATGCTGCCTGCATGCGGTTATGGCTCTCCTCGTTGGCTGAACCTAGTTTTACAAACCAAGTATTGCCATGGAACACATGGTATTTTAACTCACCTTTTACCTTGCGGGCAACTTTTGCCAAAGGTTCATAACTCGAATTTGCTAGCGCTTCAAATCTTAGTTGATCGGCATGGTCGAATAAAAAATGACGCACCAAGCTAAAATCGTATTCGCCATTTGGCAATTCTACTAACTGTGAATTATGAAATTGATTTGCATTGCGCATAAACGCAACGGTATCTGGCTCTTGCTCGCCAAGCTCATTTAACAAAACGTATAATGCTTGAGCTTGCCCAATTTTATCTTGGGCCATGCTGCTAAATGAAATATCCTCTTCTAAAATTGGACCTAAACCTGTCCATTCACTATTGCGGTGACCAATTATTAAAAGGTCATCTGCCATTTTATAAAGCAATTCTTTGATTGCATCTGTTGTATTTTGATTCATTTAATGTGCATTTACGCTGTTAAGAAACTCCAAAGTTGAAAAGATAAAAAAGTACTAAAATCCCTTTTTGAATTTGTTAATTTTATCCATCACTTTATAACCTCCTGCTTCGCGATAATTTTTCTCTGGAACAGTATCATAAATATCAGAATCTTCATAATCAGAAACATAAACATCGCGTGTTTTAACAACCCAAATATTTACGCTTAAACCTCTTCTGCCAAACTGTTCTTTGCCAAAAATAAAGGCCATTTCAGCATTTGGCGCGTGCACAATTCCAACATGCATGTGTTGATCACCACGTTTTTTCTGGTGAAAAACTTCATAGGTTTCCCATTGATCCAAATCTCTTAACGGCTCAATGGTGTTTTCAAGATTTATTTCTGCACGAGTAATGCGTGGGTCGAGTGATTTAATCATGATGAATAGTTTATGCTAAAGGAACAATGTATTTAGATTCGGTTGTGTTTAAGGCTTCTCTCACCCAACGTCCGCGTTCTTCAGCATTTCTGCGAACTGCCAAACGCTCAGCATTACAAGGGCCACCACCGTTTATTACACGTTTAAACTCTTCCCAATCTGGCTCAGTATATTCCCACTTTCCTTCTGCGTTTTTCTTCAAATTTTCATCGGGAAGCGTTAAACCTAAATCCCAAATTTTAGGAACATACATGTTTAAAAATTGCTGACGCATATCATCATTAGTAGCCATCTTAACTTTCCAACGCATTAAAATTTCTGTGTGGTTAGAAATTTTATCAGAAGGGCCAAAGAAATGCATGATTGGAGGCCACCAGCGGGTTAAAGCTGCTTGTACCATTTCACGTTGTTTAGGCGTACCTGTTGCCAAGGTTACAACATTGTCATGACCATATTTTAAATGAAAAGATTCTTCGGTACAAATGCGATCTAAGGCGCGGCAATAAGGACCATAACTGCCTTTTGCATTTGCTACTTGATTGATAATAGCACCGGCATCAATAAGCCAAGCAATGATACACGCATCAGCCCAAGTAAAAGCAGGGTAATTAAACACATTAGAGTACTTAGATTTTCCAGTGATTAAATCATTGATCATGGCCTCTCTGCTTTTGCCTAATGTTTCAGCAGCACTATATAATAATTGTGCATGACCAACCTCATCTTGAACCTTTGCCATTAACGCCAATTTGCGTCTAAATCCTGGTGCACGAGTGATCCAAGTTCCTTCTGGCAAAGCACCAATAATTTCACTATGGCCATGCTGTTCAATCATGCGCACAAGTTGTTTGCGGTACTCTTTAGGCATCCAATCCATTGGTTCAATTTTTTCACCACGAGCAATTCGCGCTTCAAACTCTTCAAGTTTCTTAGGGTCCTCTCCAGCAGTCATTGCTGTAGCCTTGTCGTTTGGATCAATGTAAGCATTTCCGTACATATATATATATTTATTATTGTTGTTATTTTAATTTAGTTAAAGTCAAATGCTATGGTCGGTAATGTGGATCGGTAATCATCTTTTTTCTTAGTCCACCCATCACAAAATCACTTATTTTTTTTGCAATTTCCTCTGCATTCATTTTCCCGTCTGCTTGGTACCATTCATTGATCCAATTTACGCTACTTAATATGCTTAACACTGCAAACTTCTTGTCTACATTTTCAAAAATATCCTCCTGCATTCCATTCTCAATAATATGTGTAAACTCACTTTCGTATTGATTGCGCAAAAGCATAAATTCTTTCAAGGAGTTTTCTGGCAAACTCCTCCATTCTCTCAAAAAAACAGCACTTTTATTGATATCTTCTGTAATTATTTCAACATGGTGCAAAATTGCTTTACGCAACTTTTCTTCTGCATTGAAATAAATATCGTTTACTTCGGCAATGGCAGATAAAAATTTTTGGGCCATAGAAAAGCAAATCAACTCCAAAATTTCTTCCTTAGATTTAATGTGATGGTACAAACTTGCCGCCTCAATATTAAGCACTAGAGCAATGTCTCTCATGGAGCTTGCTTCGTAGCCCTTTTGTTTAAACAACTGAGCAGCTGTTAAAATTATTTGCTCTTTTCGGCTGATAGTTTGAAATTCCGTCATTTTACCTAACGATTGTTAGGCAAATTTATAAATTCCTGATTATTATGCAAACAAAAATAATTTTAGTGCTTACCCCAAAACAAAAACACAAGGAATTTTGTGCAATTCTGGCTTATTGGTTTTCCATTGCGCCAAGGTTTTGGTTCGAACCCAACCCTTTTCTGAGCTGATATTACAGGCAATACACAATTTGGTTTGGGCATTACATTGTGTGATAAGTTCCTCTAAAAGTTGGTTGTTTCTATAGGGTGTTTCCATAAAAATTTGCGAAACTCCCCTGTGGGCATAGCTTTCTAGTTCTTTAATTCTTTTAATTTTAGGTGCTTTATCAATAGGCAAATAACCTAAAAAAGTAAATTGTTGACCACTAAATCCACTACCCATTAATGCCATTATCATGCTTGAACCACCTGGTAAGGGTACAACTTCAATGTTTTTAGTTTGTGCCAAAGCCACCAAGGCTGAGCCAGGATCAGCAATACAAGGTAAGCCTGCATCACTAATTATTCCAGCATCATTTCCTTCCAAAGCTTTTAAAAGAGAAGGCACCTCTTGTGCTTGGGTGTGTTCATTTAACAACCAAATATGTAAATCTTGCTGATTGTTTTCTAAACGCAGTCTTTTTATTAAAGCTCTGCCTTGTTTTTCGTTTTCTACCACAAAATGTTTCAAATGATGAACCATTCGCCTCACCATTTCGGCAATAAAATCATCAGAATTATCCTCACTCAAGAAGTTTGGAATGAGGTACAATTTACCATAAGTTGTAGTAGACATAATTTAATGTGTTGATTAGTTGTAAGTTAAAACAAAAAAAATAAAGGTTGATTTTTGGCTTTTCCAACCTTATTTTCGCCCTTCTTAAAGTATTACAATGGCAATATTAACAAAAATAAGAAACAGATCAGGATTAGCTATAGGTGCGGTAGGTTTAGCCTTAGGATTATTTGTGGTTTCTGACGCTTTAAATTCAAACTCAGCATTATTTGGCGGCAGCAGCCAACAAAACAATGTAGGTGAAATTGATGGTGAATCAATTGGCATCAAACAATTTGACGACAAACTTCAATACAACTTGGAGAACTTCAAAAAACGCACACAACAAGAAAACCTAGACGAGGCAACTCAAGGTCAGGTGCGCGATCAAACTTGGAATCAAATGTTAAATGATTTCATGCTTACAAAAGAATACGACCAATTAGGATTAATAGTTGGCGAGGAAGAACTTTCCGACATTATTTATGGTAACAATATTCACGCTCAAATTAAGCAATCATTTACCGACCCAAAAACAGGCGTATTTGATGTAAACAACGTTAAGCGTTACCTTAAACAAATGACTGAAGGCACTGATGAAGCTGCTAAAGCACAGTGGAAAGAATTTGAAGACTTTTTGGTAACAGAATCTCTTCAACGTAAATACTCTAGTTTATTGAAAAAAGGTTTATATGCTACTTCCCTTGAAGCTAAAAATTTATACACAGGAAGAACACAAAGTTCTGAAGTAAATTTTGTGGCTTTGGCTTATTCAACGATTGCAGATTCAACCGTTGTTGCAGAAGAAGGTGATTTAAAATCATACTTCAAAAAGAACATGGAAAAATACAAGGAGCGTGAAAACTCTCGCAAGTTAGAATTTGTAGTTTGGGATTTTGCACCAACAACTGAGGATAGTGCTGTAGTTCAAAAATGGGCTTTCGATCAAGTTGCTCAATTTCAAGCTTCAGAAAACGACACTGCTTATGTTGATGTAAACAGTGATAGCAAGTTTATTGCTGCCGCTCGCAAAAGAAGTGAATATCCAGAATCGGTTCAAAACCGTTTATTTACCGAGCCAGTTGGAACTGTAATAGGACCAATTTTTGAGGGTGGAAAATACAGTATATATAAGGTATCTGGTATTTCTGAAGATTCGGTATATTCTATGCGTGCTAGTCATATTTTAATTCGTCCAGAAGGTGCCACCGATGCAGATACCCTTAACGCTACCAAAAAGGCAAATGATATCTTGGCTCGTATTCGCAAGGGTGAGAATTTTGCAACCTTGGCTGGCGAGTTTGGCACCGATGGTACCAAGGACAGGGGTGGTGATTTAGGTTGGTTCCCAGAAGGACAGATGGTAAAAGAATTCAATGATGCGGTTAAGAATGGTAAAAAAGGCGACCAATTTGTATTAAAAACACAGTTTGGTGTTCACGTTATTAAAATTACTGAAGACAAAACTAAGAAATTAGTTTGTGCTGGAGTATTAGAACGCTCTATTGAGGCAAGTGAAAAAACCTCTTCAGCAGCTTATAGCGATGCCAGTCAGTTTGCAGCCACTAGCAGAAATTCTGAAGATTTTAACAAGAATGTAGAAGAAAAGAAAATGCTTAAACGTGTTGCAGAATTTGTGCGTGAAACCGACAATTTTTTACCTGGCTATAGCGAAGCACGCGAAGCGGTTCGTTGGGCATTCAATGCTAAAAACGGAGATGTTAGTGAAGTAATGACTGTAGGAAAAGACAAATATGTAATTGCTACTTTAACTTTAATCCGTGAAAAAGGTAAGGCAAATTTTGAGGCAGCAAAAGATAGAGTAACTACTGATTACCGCAAGGATATGAAAGCAGAGAAGTTAATGGAACAATTGAAAACCGCAATGGATGGTACCACAACCTTGGATGCTGTAAGCAGAAAAATCAACCAAACGGTAACGCCAATTGCTGCTCAAACTTTTGAAAATGGTAGTATTCCATATGTGGGTTACGACAATTCATTTGCTGGAACGATTGCAGGAACTACTTCCATTAATAAACTAAGTGGACCTGTTAAAGGAGATGCCGCAGTATATGCTTATCAAGTTAGCAAAATTGTTCCTGCACCCGCTATGACAGATTTTTCACAGCAAAAAACCGAATTAAGCAGTGCCTTACAACAAAGAGTTGAGTATGGTTACTTTGAAATATTAAAAGAGTTGAAAAATGTAAAAGACAACAGATTCCTATTCTATTAATATGTTAAATTACAAAAGAACGGGATCTGGCAATCAGACTTTGGTTCTGATACATGGATACTGCGAAAACAATACCTGCTTCAACGAGCAGGTATTGTTTTTTAAGGACATTTGCAATGTGCTTACTCTTGATTTACCTGGGTTTGGCAAAACTCCTAGTGTTCCAGAAATAACTATTGAAGAGATGGCCCAAATGGTGAACCAAGTTTTGGTTCAGGAAAAAATTGAATCTTGCATAATACTTGGACATAGCATGGGCGGATATGTTACTCTAGCCTTTGCTGAGTTATTTCCAAATAAGCTAAAGGGATTTGGATTAATCCATAGTATAGCCAATGCAGATACGGAAGAAAGAAAGGATAAAAGAAAACAGGTTATTTCTTATATTCGAGAAAATGGAAAAGAAAAATATATTAAGAATTTCATCCCTGGTTTATTTACCCCAAATGCACAAAAAGATATTATTGAATACGCTATTGAGCAAGGATTAGTAAGTGATGAATTAGGGATTATTGAAGCTGCACAGGCCATGATGCTCAGGCCAGATAGGCAATCAGTATTAAGAAATACCTCCCTTCCAGTTTATTTTGTTATTGGTAAAAACGACCAGTTAATACCAGAGGCAGCTATGTTTGCTCAAGCAGCAATTTGCCAAAAATCTATGATTACTTATTTGGAAAAATCAGCACACATGGGTATGATGGAAGAGCCAAAATTACTAAATATTGGCATCAATAAATTTCTAGCATTGGCTAAATAAAAAACCGTTTTCAGCTTGCTTAAGAGTTTAGATTGCCTGTGCTTCTAATTGATTTCAAAACAATTAAAAAGTCTTTTTCTATGGAATAATCTTTGGCATACAAAAAGTTCAATTTTTGTATGGTAACAATATTCATTCCCTTGCCTCTTTGCCCATCTAGCGGACTAAGAACACCCTTTTTGATTACAGGTAACAATTTAATATTATCGGCATTTGCATAGCCAACCCATGTTTTGGCGCCTACTAAAACTTGAAAAATGTTTTGAAAAAAGTTTGCCCTTTGCCTAACCAATAAAATTAAGATTGGTGAAAACAACACCATAAGAAAGCTGGCTGCTATGTCGAACACGCGCTTCTTTTGTTGCTCAAAAGCCTTTGCCAATTTTAAATTTATTTCTATTGTATAAAAATCACCTGGGGTGTTTTTGTTGTTACTTCCTATTATAAACAAGCTTTCCTCTGGAACAATCTTGTATAGAATATCTTGTTGACTATTGCTACCCATCCATTCAATGATGGAGCTTGCAGCCAAATCTTTGCTACAAAAGATAATCTCTTCTACACCAAAGAATTTTACCAATTCGGAAAGCTCGCTAACTTGACCTAAATAATTTTCATCCTTATAAGGTTCAAGCGAAACGTAACCTAAATAATCGCTTTTAGATTTTGATTTGATGAGCAAGTCTTGCACTCGCTCTACTTCAGATTTATTACCAACTATTATGGTTTTTAACTGGCCGCCCAAAGCAAAACTCCATCGTTTGTGTTTGGCATAATACAATACCAACCTAATAACAAATGCATCAATAATTGCGGCCATTGCGCCAATTAAAATAATTGCCCTAGAAAATCGGTAGTCTTCTTCAACAAATGCATAAAAAACGGCAATGGCCAGGGTTCCAAAGGCAATTCCTTTGGCAACACTTAAGAAAGTTTTCCTTTTATTGTAAGACCCAGCCAAGGCCAATCCAATAAGCCACAACAGAGCATACACAAGACTATTTGAATAAACAATTTGGGTTGGATAGGCTAAAGGAGTATCATATTTTAGGTTCGACCAAAAACCAACTATAAGAGTTAGACTGCTAAAAATTACAATAAAATCTAGTAAGGGCACAAAAACTTTAGAAGCAAACCTAACAATTAAGGCAGCAAAGGCACGTAAATAGATTGCCACATGAATAAGGGCACTAAAATTGCGCGCATGACGACGAGAATAATGCTTATTGGCAAATATTACCATTGCCTTATAAAAGGTAAAAACAAAATTTACACTGGTTTTTTTAGTGCTCTCGCCTTTGTAATGAATAATAGTTGTATCTGGAAAATAATAGTTCTTGAACCCAGCCTTATTAATACAATAGCTGAGGTCTATATCTTCGCCATACATGAAATAATCTTCATCCAACAATCCAACTTGCTTCAACACATCATGTCTAATCATCATAAATGCACCGGCAAGTACATCCACCTCATGAATTTCATTTTTGCTTAAAAAGCCCAAATGATATTTGCCAAACTTCCTCGACTTCGGGAAAAGTGCTGCCAATCCGCTAATTTTATAGAAAGCAACCTCAGGAGTGGGCAACCCCCTCTTCGATTCCGGCAAAAATTTTCCTGAACCATCTATCATTTTTACCCCAACGCCACCGGCATCTGGGGTTTGATCCATAAAATGAATCAGCTTATCAAAACAATCTTCTTCAATTACTGTATCTGGGTTAAGTAGCAAAATATATTTTCCTTTTGCAAGGCGAATTGCTTGGTTATTCGCTTTTGCAAAGCCCACATTGTCCTTATTTTCAATGAGCTTAACCTCTGGGAAAAGGGAGCGAACCATTTCACAAGAACCATCAAAAGAGTGATTATCAACAACAAAAACTTCAACTTGTAGCCCCATACAGGCTCTGCGAACTGAATGCAGGGCCTGCTCAAGGAAATACTTAACGTTATAATTAACTATGACTACCGAAAGTTGCATAAAAGAAGGTAACGAAGATAAGGCATTGTGTATTGTATTCCCAGCAAGAAAAATCCTACTCTATTTTTTAAAAGTTTTCATTAATATCGTAGTAAATATTGTAAGGCTATTGAACAAACAATAAAACGCATTAAACAATGAACATGAGTGAATTTAGGGTACGCACAATGGCTAATATGGCGGCAAATGGAGAAGAGGCTGAAATTTTGTTTTGGGTTGGCTGCGCGGGGAGTTTTGACGAGAGAGCGCAAAAAATAACCAAAGCTGTTGCAAAAATTTTGCATGCCGCTGGCCTTAAATTTGCCATTCTTGGAACCGAAGAGGCATGTACAGGAGATCCTGCTAAACGTGCAGGAAATGAATTCCTATTTCAAATGATGGCCATGCAAAATATCGCAACACTGGATGCTTATGGCATTAAAAAAATTGTAACTGCTTGCCCTCATTGTTTCAATACCCTAAAAAATGAATACCCAGCACTTGGAGGTACCTATGAAATTTTACATCATACCACACTTATAAACCAACTCTTAAATGATGCAAAAATTAGCATTCAAGGTGGTGGTTTTAAGGGGCAAAGAATTACTTATCATGATAGTTGTTACTTAGGGCGATCTAATAATATTTATGAAGCTCCAAGAGAAATTATTGAAAAACTAGATGCCGCACTCGTTGAAATGAAACGTAGCAAAGCTAATGGTTTGTGCTGTGGTGCTGGTGGTGCACAAATGTTTAAAGAAGCTGAAGAAGGTAAAAAAGAAGTAAATATTGAACGAGCCGATGACATGTTAGAAACGCAAGCAAATGTGGTGGCTGCTGCTTGTCCTTTTTGCATGACTATGCTCAGAGATGGAGTAAAGCACCACAATAAAGAGGCTGAAATTGAGGTAAAAGATGTCGCTGAATTGGTTGCCTCGGCAATGGATTTATAAACACCCTTTCAAGTATTCCCATCATACTTGAGGTGCCTTTTGATAACAACAACTTGGGACTATGAAACAGGTTGATACAGGTGAAAAAAATGGCAATGTTATTATAACTATGTAAGGACATTTAGCCTGTAAATTTTTATATAATTTTTCTAAAAGTAAGGTTAATTCTTGGTCCGCATTCTTGCATTGATTTAGGAATAGCATGCAACCAATGGTGTTGCATGGTTCCTTCCATTAAAAGCAAGCTTCCATTATTTAAGGCTACTTTCAACTTCATTTGCTTTTGGGTTTTGTGTTTCAACTGAAACGTTCTGCTTGATCCAAGACTTATTGAGGCTATTTTAGGGTCTGAACCAAGCTCTTTTTCATCATCGCTGTGCCATCCCATGCTATCATTTTGGTTGCGATATAAGTTCATTAAAACGCTGTTGAATTTAAATCCTGAAAGGGCTTCTATGTCTATTTTTATTTGCTCAATCAAGGGCGTAAAAGGCAGGGGCTCCAAGTGGATACCCGAATAAGAATAGTCAGCTCCTTTTTCTCCATACCAGGCTGTTAGTCTAGGTTGCGGTATAATTCTGCCAAACATTTGAATGGAGTATTGCTTCCAATCTACTTCAAGCATCAATGTCCTATACAAATCATTTGCCTTTTCTTGAACATAAAAAGCATCTTGCAAACTGCAAATTCCATCTACAGGAAGTAGATTAGTAATGTTGGTTTTAAACATTAAATTTTTCTTTTCCTGCAATTATTTCGAAATACAATTTAAAATCACTCAATAAACTATAGAGCGGATATTGAAAAGTAGCGGGTTTGTTTTTTTCAAAAAAGAAATGCCCAACCCAAGCAAAACCATATCCAAATAGCGGACAAAGCCACAGCAAGCTCAATTTGTGAAATAGAAATGCCCCCATGATAACCACAAAAAACAAGGTGGTGCCTATAAAATGAAGCACCCTGCAAGTATAGTTTTGATGGTCTTTTAAATAATAGGAGTAAAACTCATTCAATGATTTGTATTTTTTCATGCTTACTACTTATTTGTTTTCATTATTAATTCCAGAAAGCATGTATTTAATTACACCTTTGGTTCGAGATAAATCTCTACTAGGGTCGTCAAAATAATAAAGTTCATACTTATCCTCCCAAACAACTCTATCTGTTTGCATATACTTTGCTTCCATATATAATTCAATTCCTTTGCTCATTCTAGAGTAGGCATAATAATTTATTCCAGGACCTGTATATGCCAAGCCATGGTTAAAAGACGAATCAACTTTTATGGTTAACACCAGCAGATACTTGGGGTTTTTATTGGTATAATTATACCCTTCTTTGGCCAATCGTTTGATGCAATACTTTTCAAGCTCTCTTTCAAAATTCTTTGCTATTTTCTCTGGTGAATTATTCTCAATTTGGAGGGTAACTGTGCCTCTCTTTTGAATAGCATTTACTTTACTAAAATTTGTATAGCGCTTGTTACAACTACTAATCAGAAGAAAAGGAACAAACAACCCGATGAATAAATTTGAAATTTTTATCATTGCCAAACTACCATTTTTCAAAATTCGCAAAAAAAAGCAGAAAAACTACATAAAGCTTTTATTTCAAAAACCTATCAAAAGTAGCTCGTTCCAGCATTTCTCTATCGTCTGGATGCGCAATACTAGTGAGCATTTCAGCCCTTTGTTCCATATTTTTACCATAAAGATTAACTGCGCCATACTCAGTAACTACCCAATGAATGTGTCCCCTAGTAGTTACCACCCCAGCCCCAGATTTTAATACAGGTGTTATTCTAGAAATACCTTTTCCTGTTCTAGCTGGTAAAGCAATAATTGGTTTTCCTCCTTCCGACAATGCAGCACCTCTAATAAAATCCATTTGCCCGCCAATTCCAGAATATTGATACATCCCAATTGAATCGGCACAAACCTGCCCAGTAATATCAATTTCAATGGCACTATTAATTGCTGTTACTTTGGGATTCAAACTCAGAACACGAGGGTCGTTAACATAGCTTATATCTAAACATTTTACAATGGGATTATCATCCACAAAATCATATAATCTTCTGGTGCCAATTAAAAACCCACTTACACAATAACCGTTTACAATTTTCTTTTTACTGTTATTTATCACGCCGCTTTTAATTAAATCAATGGCACCATCCGAAAACATTTCAGAATGAAGGCCCAAATTTCGGTGAGAATGTAAGTTCTTCAACACATTATCAGGGATAGTTCCTATTCCCAATTGTAAGGTTGCACCATCTTCAACTAAAGCAGCAACATTTTTTCCAATTTGCGCACAAACCATATCTGAGTCATTGGAATAGCTCACCTCCGGCAGTTCATCATTTACCTCAACTGCATAATCAATTAGAGAGAAAGGAATAAATGCATCGCCATGGGTACGAGGCATATTTGGATTAATCTGGGCAATAATTATTTTGGCCGTAAAAGCCGCGGATTTAGCAACATCTACGGATGTACCAAGGCTTACATAACCATGTTTATCTGGCGGTGAAACATGTAAAAGGGCCACATCAATTGGCAAAAATCCTTGGTTAAATAGCTTAGGAATTTCACTCAAAAAAACTGGTACATAATCTCCGCGATTTGAGTTTACTGCCTTGCGAACCGATTCGGAAACAAACAAAGAATTAATAAAAAAATGACCCTCTAAAGAAGGGTCGTTCAAATCAAAGCCAAGCGTGCTAATACTAACCAATTCTACATTTCTTAATTCCTCTTTTCTATCCATTAAAGCCTGCACAACAGTGATTGGGGTTGCAGCGCTTCCATGAACAAAAACCCTATGATGAGATTGTATATGACGCACAGCCTCTTGCGCACTTACATATTTAGTTTCCTTTTTCATGGCCCAAAGATAGGACCCTAACTGATTCCACCATTTAAAAAAACCATGATTTTTATCTTAGTTGGCGCAAAACATTTATGGATTTTTGTGCTGGCAATTCTTAAATTCGAATTAGCGCACAAACGAAAGCTACTTTTGTGACTTGAGCTTCCTTAATAACTCGCGCTTAAACTCTTGCTCAGCCAGGTAAAGTTTCACTACTTTTTTTGTTGGAAGCACTTTCTTAAACTCTTGATTGTACTTTTTAAACAATTCAACTTCGGAGGTTTTGTAAGCTATCATATCATTTAATGCTTTATTTGCTTCTGCATCGGTCATAAGGTCAACATCTTTAACTTCCTCCATCATTTTACCTCTAAAATCTTTGCGACTTTTTTCCATTTCTTCTGCAAATCGATTGTAAACAGGCCAAAATTTTTGCGCCTCTTCAGATGTTAAATCAAGTTGTTGAGTAATAAAACCAACTTTCATGGCTTCAATTTTTTCTCTGCGAGGAGCACCTCCCTTTTGAGCAGATACTATACCTACACATCCCATTGCCAATAGGCAAATTATCACTAGTTGCTTTTTCATTTCAATACTCATTATAACTCTTCAATAATTAATGCTTCCTCACTATTCATTAACAAATCCTCTTCTAATTCATTGGATTTATTACCTAACTTTTCTAACTCAACACACCAACCTGCATCGCACAAAAACGCCTCATTTAAATCTCCAATACTTAGTTGTTCTGCAATTTCATCCTCACTAATTTCTCCATTCAAAGTGATGCCTACTTGTTTATTTGTTTCACCAAAAAACAACACAGAAACCAACAAGGCCGATGCTGCAATTCCTGTGAGCCAGTATACTTTTGCTTGCCTAAAAATAGGAATCTTTTTAGCCTCTGAACCGATTGTTTTTTGCAAAATATTTTGGTTCAAGCTTTCAAAATAATCGGCTGGTACCTCAAAAGTGCTTTTACCTGCTACTCCCTTTGTTTCGGTTTGATCCAAATCTTTAGCCACCTGAACTTCTAATCGTTCAAAATAGCCAGCAGGCGCCTCAAAACCTCCAGAAACTGGAAGATTTTTTAAGAACGATTCGCTATTGTTGATTTCTTGATTCATGGTATTTAGACACAATTTTTATTTAATGGTTTAAACTCTTTTTTACGATTTCTTCAATTTTCTTAACAGCAATATGATAAGAAGCTTTTAATCCACCAACACTGGTTCCAAGAATAGCTTCAATTTCCTCATACTTCATTTGCTCATAATATTTCATATTAAAAACCAAACGTTGCTTCTCTGGTAGGCTCAAAACTGCTTGCTGTAATAGCAACTCCAATTTATTCCCATTAAAATAAGTATCTGAAACCAGTTGCTCTCCAAGCTGTTCTTGCAAACTTTCTATACTGATGTTTAAGCTGGCCTTTTTCTTTTGCAAAAACGCCAAAGCTTCGTTGGTGGCAATTCGGTACAACCAAGTATATAATTGACTGCTTTCCCTAAAATCATCTAGCTTTTCCCAAACTTTAATAAAGGTGTTTTGAACCACATCGTCTGCATCATCATGATTAATAACAATCCTTCTCACTTGCCAATAAACTTTTCTGCTATAACGAGACAGCAACAACTTGTAAGCGGCCTGCTTGGTGGCTGGCACTTTAAACTGCATAATCAACTCCTTATCGCTTAGTTCATTGCTCATTTTAAACACTATAACTATAGGATACAAATTAAAGGAAATGGTTTAATGTTGGTGTAAAATAATTGTTTCATCGAGGTTAAAGTGAATTTCACCTACTTATTTAAAACATTCATCCATAATTCTTTTAATGGATATGTAACTTTTTGCATTTTTGTTTCGTTACACAACTATAAAAACCAAAAACCTATGAAATCAATGAATCTATTTATCTTAAACATATTATTAATTGGAGGATTAACAATTCCTACCTGCAACAAGGCTAAAGCTGCAGAAAACCTCGATAAAATAGCTTCTCCAAAAATTAATGCCACCAACATCATTACCGCATTGCCAATTAATCATCATTTCAAAATTTACCCTCATTAAGCATTTATTCCTTTAATTCTGCCATAACTTTTAAATCCTATAAAGTCTCCAACAGCATTTGTTTTAGAGCTAGACTTCACATTTTTTAGTATAATTGTGGAGATGAAAAGGAAAGCAATGCAACTTTTATTTTTGGTATTGGGAGTTTGTTACCAATTAAAAGCTCAGCTGCCCAACGAGGTAATTACAGATAAAATAAGCATAAATTCCACTGATTCTGGCATTTTTGGTTTTAGTTTAATGAATACCAATTATATGCGAAATACCGAGTATTTTAGTCCTATTGAAGAAGGAAGAACATTATTTGGGTATCAATTACAACCAAAATTTACCTACCAACCAGCACCCAATGTAAAAATAGAAGCAGGCACTTTGATTCGCCACGATTTTGGCGGAAACAACCCATTTACAGAGGTTTTGCCAACTTTCTCCATTAAAGCAAAAAAAAACAACATGGAAATGATTTTTGGCACCTTGGAAGGCGCTTTAAGTCATGGTATTTTAGAACCCATGTTGGATATAAATAGTGTAATCAACAATAGAATTGAAAATGGCTTTCAGTTTAAGGTAGAATCACAAAAAAGATTTTTAGACATTTGGATCAATTGGGAAAATTTTATACAACCAAACGAATTCGACAAAGAAAGATTCACCGCCGGAATTCACAGCAAACGGACATGGAAAATAGCAGAAAAAAGTAGTTTAACCCCCTATTTTCAACTAATGGCATCGCACCAGGGAGGCCAAATAGATACTGATACAATTGACCCCTTTATGATGCAATTTAATGCTGCATTTGGCCTTAAAGTTTCCAAACAATTAAATGACCGTAAAAGTGTTTATGCAGATATAGCTTACTTACTTTATAATGAAACCAGTGATAGTAAAATATACCCTCAAAAAACAGGCAATGGTTTTATGGCGAATGCCGGGGTAAAGCAAGGTGCTACTGATTTTATTTTTAGTTATTGGAATGGAACTGATTTTATTGCACCAAGAGGAACAAACTTTTACCAAAGCAAAGGAAATGTTGATGCAAGTTATTACGAAAAAAACAGACAACTCTTATTTTTTAGGATCATCCATAACAAGGCTTTATTTAAATCACCCATAACAGCTTCGGCTAGGTTTGAACCAGTTTATGATTTAAACAATGAGATTCTTGATTTTAGTTATTCCTTGTATTTAGTTTATAGAGGAGATTTTAAGTTTCACAAGAAACACTAAATCAGGCTTCCCTTTCAATTATTATTTCTGAAACAATCTTGCCAGAGCTCAGGCACAAAGGAATGCCGCCTCCAGGGTGAACACTTCCGCCACAGAAATACAAACCCTTTATTTTACTAGAAAAATTAGCATGTCTTAAAAAAGCCGCATACCTATTGTTACTTGCATTTCCATACAATGACCCTCCAAAACTAGATGTTTTACTTTCTATTAACCTAGGATCTAAAACCGATTCGCTTTCAATTAATGGTTCAATTGGCTGCTTCAATAATCTACTCAACTTAGCCAAAATATTAACTCTTGCCCTTGCAATGTAATCGTCCCAATCTTGGCCGGTATTGGCTGGAGCATTTATCATTACAAACCAATTTTCGCAATTTAGAGGAGCATCTGAGGGCAAATATTTGCTGCTAATATTTACATAAACAGTAGGATCGTTATAAAGCTCTTTTCTTTTAAAAATATAATTGAACTCTTCTTCATAATTTGAACTGAAGAAAATGTTGTGCAAATCCATTTCACTAAATTCTTTTTTAATTCCCCAATAAAAAATTATTGCCGAAGACGATTTCTCTTGGGCCAAGAGCTTTTCTGGGGCGGTTTGATCAGAAAGTAGCTTGCGATAAGTAGGATGAACATCCATATTGGAAACAACCAAATCAGCTAATATAATTTGTTCACCTACAACAATTCCTTTTACGCTTCCACTATCCACTTTAATGGCATTAACCTTTTTATTAAAATGAAAATTTACACCCAATTTTTCAGCTGCAGCCATCAAAGAATTAGTAATTTGAATCATTCCATGCTTAGGAAAAAAGGTACCAATACCGTGTTCTAAATGCGGAATCATATTCAAAATTGCTGGAGCTTCAAATGGATTAGAGCCATTATAGGTGGCAAATCGATTAAAAAATTGAACCAAATGCGGGTTTTTTAAATCGCGCTCATTTTGTTGATTCATGGTCTCAAACAAATTCAGTGAAGGTAACGCCAATATTCCTTTAAGGGCTTTTTTACTAAAATAAGTCTTCTTTAAGTGTAAACTTGATTCTAAAAAAAGTGGAGCCGTTGATTCATATTTTTTTTGGGCAATGCTTAAATAATTAAATACCATTTGAGGGTCGACTCCAAGTTTCATTTGTAGCTCCTCTGCAAATAGCTTCTGATCGTGATAGGCAACCAACCTAAGTCCATCTTCGTAAAAATAATGACAACCTTTTTCTATTTTTATTACCTGAAAATCCTGCGCAGGTATTTTTGCCAACGACAATAATTCTTGAACCAAGTGAGGTAAGGTAAACAGTGAAGGGCCTGCATCGAAACGATAATTACCTTGCGCAAAATCACTTAGTTTGCCACCAGGATATTCATTGGATTCAAAAATATCAACTGCAAAACCAGCATGCGCTAAACGAATGGCTGTAGCTAAACCTCCTACTCCAGCTCCTATAATGATTGCGTTCTTTTTCAAATTCTCTAGTATTTTGCACAAGTTTTCATTTAGTGACTTTAAATGTAATACTTTTGCTTTGTTTAATATTTGCCTTAATACCTTTCTTTAAAGCAAATATAGGCTCAACATATAATTAAATATCACCAATTGTTATCTGGGCAAAAAAAACAAATCTCAATATTGTTTTGTTATAGATAACTTCAATTATTAAATTTAAATTAATCAAAATGCTAAGAAACTTTTTTTTGATTCTAACTCTTCTACTTTTTTCTTTTGGTAAAGCCTTTGCACAAAACACCTGCGAAATCATTGGATTGGTTCAGGATAAAAATTCTCAAGAAGCTTTAATAGGCGCAACTGTATTTTTAGAAGGAACAACGATTGGTGCTAGCACAAATGCAGAGGGCAGGTTTATTATCAAAAATATTCCTCCAAAATCCTATAATATCAAATTTCAGTATGTGGGTTATGTGAGCAAAACCATTTTCAATGTTGTTATAAACACAGGTAATATACAATCTTTTAATGTTGATTTGGAACCAGAATCCAAAAGTTTAAACGAGGTGGTGGTGCAAGGACGCACCTTTGGTAAAAACACAGAAACACCCTTGTCCATTCAAAGCCTTACAGCAGAAGAAATAAAAAGTAATCCTGGGGGTAATTTCGATATCTCCAAAGTAATTCAAGCATTACCTGGTGTGGGCGGCAATACGGGAGGAGCTAGCTTTAGAAACGATATTGTTATTAGAGGTGGTGGGCCAAATGAAAACGTTTTTTATATTGATGGAATTGAAATTCCTGTGATCAATCACTTCTCCACGCAAGGAAGTTCTGGTGGGCCACAAGGAATGTTGAATGTAAGTTTTATTCAAGATGTAACGCTTGCCTCAAGCAGCTTTAACGCAAAGGTTGATAACGCGTTGTCATCGGTATTTACGTTTAAACAAAAAGATGGAAATACCCAAAAACTACAAGGCAACTTTAGGTTAAGTGCCTCAGAGGTTGCTTTAACTCTGGATGGACCAATAAGTAAAAATACTACCTTTTTAGCCTCGGCAAGAAAGAGCTATTTACAATTTTTATTCGCGGCAATAGATTTGCCAATCCGGCCAAATTTTTGGGATTTTCAATATAAAACAACCACTAAAATTAATGATAAAACGACCCTTACAACTTTGGGCGTAGGAGCAATTGATGTGTTTAGTTTTTCTGTTCCGAAAGAATCTACCCCAGAAAAAGAATATGCCATAAGAAGTAGTCCTAATGTTAATCAGTGGAATTATACAATTGGTGCAGTTGTTAAACGTAGGCTTCGCAATGGCTATGTTAATTATTCTACCAGCAGAAACATGTTCAATAATAACCTAGATAGGTGGGAAGACGGGCGTGAAAACGATGAAATTTACCGTGCACTCAAGATTAGGTCTCAAGAAATTGAAAACAAATTTAGGGTTGATGTGAATCGCTATTCTGGAAAATGGAAATACACCTATGGAGGCATGTTTCAATATGTTAAATACAATAACCAAACTTACAATAAAATAAACAATGGCGTTTATGATACTGCTGGAGTTCAAATTGCACCGCCTTTGGTTATCAACTTTAATACTGCCATTGAGTTTTTTAAAGGTGGGTTGTTTGGCGATGTTTCTAGAAGAATGTTAAACGATAGGTTGAATATCAACTTTGGATTAAGAACTGATTTGAACTCATTTACCAACGAAGGCTTGAACCCATTCAAAACTATATCTCCTAGAATTTCGGGAAGCTACGCTTTAACAGAAAAATTGTCGCTAAATGCAACAGTTGGACGCTACTTTAAAACTCCTATTTATACTGTTTTAGGCTTTAAAGATAACGCAGGAAACTTTGTAAATAAAGACAACAAATATATTTCATGTAATCATTTTGTAACTGGCATAGAATACCTGCCAACTGCTAGCTCACGAATTACAGTTGAAACTTTTTACAAGCAATACAATAACTACCCCATATCTGCTTATAATGGAATTTCATTGGCAAATATGGGTGCTGATTTCAATATTTTAGGTAATGAGAAAACAAGCTCTAGTGGCAAAGGAAGGGCTTATGGTTTTGAAGTTTTCTTTCAACAAAAACTGAGTAAAAATATTTTTGCTACTATATCTTATACTTGGTTTGTAAGTGAATTTAGCGGCTCTGACAATATACTTAAACCCTCTGCTTGGGACAACAGAAATCTTATTTCAACCATATTGGGTTACAAGTTTAAAAAAGGTTGGGAAATTGGTGTCAAATATCGTTTTGCAGGTGGATCTCCTTATACGCCGTTTGACTTAGAGGCCTCTCAAGCCAATTATCTGAGCACGGGAAATGGGGTATTTGATTACAAGCAACTAAACACCCTAAGAGTTGGACCATTCCAACAATTAGATTTGCGCATTGATAAGAAAATGAATTTTAAGCACACAACATTAGACCTATTTATTGATATTCAAAATGCACTGCTTATTGCTTCAGAATCTTTTCCTTCCTACACCTTTCAAAGAACAGCAGATAATACCAACTGGCAATCAACTGATGGCAAAGCTGTGCAAACTAATGGTACAAATGCCATACCTGTGATTTTAAATAATGCCAGCAATACCGTTATTCCTACTTTTGGACTGATAATAGAATTCTAAACAATTAACAATAGATTTGGATACAAATGGGAAGAAAGAAAGCAATAGTAATTGGGTCTGGTGTGGCAGGATTATCTGCAGCAAGTTACCTTGCCAAAGAAGGTTATTCGGTGACCATTCTTGAGAAAAATGAGCAAACTGGTGGAAGGGCAAGAAAATTTAGTGCCCAAGGATTTACCTTTGATATGGGCCCAAGTTGGTATTGGATGCCCGATGTGTTTGAAAAATATTACCAGGATTTTGGCTATACCACCTCAGATTTTTACGAATTAATTCGCTTAAGTCCTAGTTACCGGGTTATTTCCAAAAGTGGGGAAGCAATTGATATTCCTGCAAACATGGATGAACTTGAGGCCTTGTTTGAAAAATTTGAGCCTGGCTCAGCAACCAGATTACGTGGGTTTTTAAGTGAGGCAAAATACAAATATGAAGTAGGAATAAACGACCTTGTTTATAAACCTAGTTTAAGCCTACTTGAATTTGCTGATGTTCGTTTGCTTAAAGGTCTGCTAAAAATGGATGTTTTGAGTAATATGCGCAAGCACATTGCTAGTATTGTAAGTAACCCCTTTTTACAAGAACTTCTTGAGTTTCCGGTACTGTTTTTGGGCGCATTACCACAAAACACACCTGCATTATATAGCTTAATGAATTACGCAGACATGCAGCTAGGTACTTGGTATCCTCAGGGCGGCATGCATCTTTTTATACAGGCTTTTCAAACAATTGCTGAAAAATTAGGGGTTACTATATTGTTGAACCAAGAGGTTATTTCGGTTGATACGAAACAAGGGAGTATAATTGCTGTTAATACTACAGATCAAACTTATTTGGCTGATGTGGTTATCAATGCCAGTGATTACCACCACATGGATCAGGTGATACTAAGTCCTGAAAATCGCAGCTATTCGCCATCCTATTGGGCGAAAAGAAAGATGGCTCCTTCTTGTTTATTGTATTATGTTGGGGTTAACAAAAAAATAACAAATCTATTACACCATAACCTATTTTTTGATACCGACTTCAACTTACATTCTAAAGAAATTTACACCACCCCAAGCTGGCCAACAAAACCACTATTTTATGCTTCAGCTCCAAGCAAAACAGATCCTTCTGTAGCGCCAGATGGTTGTGAAAACTTGTTTCTTTTAATTCCTATTGCACCCGGATTAGAAGGCGACAATGAGAAGTTACGAGACAAATATTTTGAACTAATTATTAAAAGGTTGGAGCAGCAAACTGGAGAATCTATTTTGCCTTTTGTAATCTATAAACGCAGTTATAGTGTGAATGATTTTAAGGAAGATTACCATGCCTTTAAAGGAAATGCCTATGGATTGGCTAATACCTTGGATCAAACCGCTATATTAAAGCCTAGCTTAAAAAGCAAAAAACTTAAAAATTTATTTTATGCAGGTCAATTAACGGTACCCGGACCTGGTGTTCCACCCAGCATAATTAGTGGAAAGGTTGCAGCCATGCAAGTGGTCAAAGAATTTGGTAACGGTTAATTCATTTGTTTCTAAAAATAAATTTTTCTATTTTTGATTGAATTAAAAACAAATTAGCGCTTTCTCACATTATACCTATACAATTAATATTTTTAGCTATCTTTACCTTTCAATGAAATCAATCTTCGACAAAATCTCAATTAAAAGCAGCAGGTTGGTAACTAAAACTTATAGTACATCCTTTTCATTGGGAATTAGTTTCTTGTCGAAACGGTTTCAAGATCCCATTTACGCAGTGTATGGTTTTGTTAGGTTGGCCGATGAAATTGTTGATTCTTTTCATGGTTATCCAAAAAGACAATTGTTGGAAGAATTCAAGGAGGAAACGTATAAATCTATTAACAGGGGAATTAGCACTAATCTAATTCTAAATAGCTTCCAGCAAGTTGTGCATGAATACAACATTGACCATTCTAGTATTGAAACTTTTTTGAAAAGTATGGAAATGGATTTAATGTTAAACACATACACACAAGATGGTTATGAAAACTACATTTTAGGATCTGCCGAAGTAGTTGGCTTAATGTGTTTAAGGGTTTTTGTTGAAGGAGATAACCAGCAATATGAAAAGCTTAAACCCTATGCAATGAAATTAGGTTCAGCTTTTCAAAAAATAAATTTTTTACGCGATTTCAGAGCTGATAAAGAAGATTTGGGAAGGATTTACTTTCCTCAAATGAAGGATAATGATTTCACAGAGGAAGTGAAAAAAGAAATTGAACTAGACATTCTTAAAGACTTTGAATCTGGCTATCAAGGTATTAAACTCCTGCCAAAAGACACTCGATTTGGTGTTTACGTAGCTTATATTTATTACTCTAGGTTATTAAATAAAATAACCCAGTTACCCGCCCAAAAAATAATAGAGGAGAGAATTCGAATAAGTAATAAGCAAAAATATGCTTTGTTTTTTGGCTCGTATTTGAGGCATAGCCTTAATATGTTATAGTGAACAGCATGCTTTATTTGTTTTCTTGCCTGATCCTATTAACCCCTATAAATGATAAAGATTTACTTACTATGCGCGCTGAATATTACCAAGCCATCAATAGCGAGGAAATTGCAATTAAGTTAGACAAAGAATTAGGCGCAATTAGCAATAAAACGTTTTTACAAATGGGCTATTTTGGTGCAAATAAAATGATACTTGCCAAATTTGCCTTTTGGCCTAATACCAAATATGCTTTGTTTGTTGATGGTAAAGCAATTTTGGAAGAGGCAATTAAAAACGATTCAAAAAATATTGAATTGATTTTCCTGCGTTATCCAGTTCAACTAAACGCACCATCCATATTAGATTATAATCAAAATGTGGCAAGCGATAAAAAAATACTCGTTAACGAAGTAAAATCAATAAAAGACAAAGATTTGAAAACTCGAATTTTGGCGTTTCTATTAAGTGATGGTAAATTAACGGAAGCGGAAAGGAAAGCTATTCAATGAGCCCCGAAATGGTAATTCTTGTTGATGAAAACGATAATCAAATTGGGTTCATGGAAAAACAAGAAGCACATGAAAAAGGAGTGCTTCATCGAGCATTTTCTGTTTTAGTCTTTAACTCTAAAGGAGAGCTTCTGTTACAACAAAGAGCTTTAAATAAATATCATTCTGGTGGCTTATGGACCAATACCTGCTGCTCTCATCCTCGCCAAGGCGAAACAACCGAAGAAGCGGCCCACCGCAGATTAAAAGAAGAAATGGGTTTCGATTGCCCACTCAAACTTCATCAGTCATTCATCTACAAAGCGCCGTTTGAAAATGGACTAACCGAACATGAATTAGACTATATTTATATTGGACAATACAACGAAAATCCCCAATTTAATCCTGTAGAAGTGCATACTTTTAAATGGATTTCTATGGAAGAATTATACACTCAATTAACATTGGAACCTAAGCAATTTACTGTTTGGTTTAAGATGATAATGGATCATTATTTGACTGATAAGTAGTGTTTTAAAATCATTTTTTCATTCAAAGTAGGCAACATAAGCTTTATTGCTACTGCAATTGGTAGTTTCTATGCCATGAATCAAGCATTTTTTCATAATATTCCTCCGAAAATTGTATTTTCGCACTTTATGAGTGTACGTCAAGAGAAGTTTGCCGGTTTAATCCAACAACACCTAGCAGAAATTTTCCAACGCAATTCTGAATATGTTAACAGAGAATTTGTTACCATCAGTAAAGTGGAAATTTCGCCAGATTTGGGTTATGCCAAAGTTTATATTAGCCTAATTAAAAAAGAAGGAAGAGATGCATTGATGAAATGTGTGAACCTACACAACCCTCAAATAAGAAAACAATTGGCAACGAAAGTGCGAAATCAAGCCAGAATAGTTCCAGAACTCAACTTTTTACTTGATGATAGTCTTGATTATGTATTCCATATGGATGAAGTAATGAAACGCATTAACGAAGAAGACGAAAGAAAAAGAAACGAAAACAATTAAATTACGAGTTTTATCCAATGAATTACGATCCAATTAAAAAAGACCTTGGTATAGTTTTTAATCAAAATACCTTTTTAAGAAAGATATTTTATTCCCTTTTAGATTTGCTATTGCTCCGCACTTGGCATGTTCACAGAGAATTAAAATTGTGGATGAAAAACAATTCTTCTGCCCTGATCTTAGATGCAGGATCGGGCTTTGGTCAATATAGTTTTTTCATGGCTAAACAAAGTCGCCAATACATTATTGAAGCTGTTGATGTGAAAGATGATCAAATAGCAGATTGCAATCAATTTTTTAATAAATGTAACCTTGGCAACGCCACGTTTGCAATAGGTGATTTAACCAAGCCCATTGCTCAAAACAAATACGACTTGGTAATGTGCGTAGATGTAATGGAACATATTTTAGAAGATGTAACCGTTTTCAAAAACTTCAACCAAGCCATGAAACCAGGGGCAATGCTTTTAATTTCAACTCCTAGCGACCAAGGAGGTAGCGATGTTCATGAAGAAACTGGAGAAAGTTTTATCGGTGAACATGTTCGCGATGGTTACCCTGTTGAAGAAATGGCAGAAAAACTAAAGCAAGCTGGTTTTTCCAAAATGGAGATTTTATACAGCTATGGAAATCCTGGTAAAATTGCTTGGCGTTTAAGCATGAAATACCCGATGCTCCTGCTCAATACCAGTAAAATATTTTTTGTCTTAATTCCGTTCTATTATTTACTTACCTATCCTTTTAGTTTCTTACTAAACTGGATAGATACCAATACAACCCATAAAACAGGTACTGGCTTAATTGTAAAAGCTTGGAAATCCTAAAATGACAGTTGAACCTACCATTTAAAATAGCTAGTCGGTATTTTTTCTCTCGCAAAAAAAGCGGTGGCTATAATGCCATTTCATTGATTTCCTATATTTCCTTATTGGGATATGCCGTTGGAGCGGCCGCATTACTTATAGTGCTCTCGGTTTTCAATGGTTTTGAAGGTTTGTTCACAAAAATGTATAGCAATTTTGATGCAGATTTTCAGGTACTCCCAAAAACAGGAAAAAACATTTTAATAAAAGACATTCCTATTAATAAGATAAAAGAAAAATCTTGGCTTAAAGGAGTTTCGGCCGTGTGGGAAGAAAATGCCCTGCTCCGCTATAATGGCAAACAAACAATTGCTACCATTAAAGGGGTGGATCAAAACTACCTCAAAACAAATCCACTAGATAGCCATTTGCTCAGAGGAGCCCTCATGCTTCAAAATGGCGATACTTCATTTGCAATTATTGGTCAGGGAATCGCATACCAATTAGGGGTAGATCCAGATGATCAGTTTCATTATTTGGGAGTTTACCTGCCCAAAAAGGGCAACATAGACTTGCTCAATCCGGAAGGGGCATTTGCCCACGGACTTGTTTTTCCGGTTGGTGTAATTGGTGTTCAAGAGGAGGTTGACAATAAATATGTACTGTTACCACTCAATTATATTTTTAATCAAATTGGTGATAGCACACATATTAGTATGCTCGAAATTAGGGTGCAAGAAGGCCAAGACTTATCAGGAGTAAGAGCCGATTTAACAGATTTGATAGGGCCAAATTATACCCTAAAAAACCGATTTGAACAAAGAGAAAGTTTTTTTAAAGTGATGCAATCCGAAAAAAGTATTTCTTATTTCATTTTGGTATTTATTTTATTAATTGCTGCTTTCAATACAATTGGATCTTTGTATATGTTGGTAATAGAAAAAAAACGCGATTTGAGCGTTTTGTCAACCTTAGGTTTGAGCCCAAACAAGGCAGCACAGATTTTTATTTACCAAGGACTATACATTGCCATTGTAGGCGGCTTATTAGGCCTTGTAATAGGCTACGGCATCTGTTGGGGGCAACAAGAATATAGTTGGGTGGCACTACAAAGTAATGGAAGTACCATGATAAGTGCATATCCTATAAACGTAAAGTTTTACGATACAATTAAAGTATTTTTCACTTTGCTTGGTATGGGGGTAATTACCTCACTTTATCCGGCATGGAAAGCAAGAGAAATTGTAAAAGAGTAATTAGGGTTTCTCTCTATAAACAACTTCCAAAAGCGTTTGCCCAACTGCCTTCAACGTATTTCTATCAATAACACTTAACTTATCATTTATAGTATGCCAATGGGCCGGAAACCGGGAATCAGTTCCTTCTGTGTAATGAATGATATCTATGGTTGGTATGCCTGCTAATTCGTTAATGTATTTATGGTCATCTGTGATATAACCACCTTGGTAATAATAAAAGTAATTGGTATATCCCAATTGGGTGGCCTGATCCCATACTTTTCTCAGAACTGGTTCTGCATATTTCAAGCTATATCCCTCCCAAATAAAACGCGCATTAAACGCGCCAACCATATCCAATAAAACTCCATAATCTGCTTTATAGCCTGGCTTGTGTTTATTCTTAGACCAATATTGTGAGCCCAAACAATAGGTATCTCCACCTTGATCAGATTTTCCTAGATCTTCTGCATCTAAACAGATAAAATCAACACCAATATCAGGCCTTTGGGCTTGCATCATTCTTGCCATTTCTAACATCACTGCAACGCCACTTGCACCATCATCAGCCGCATCTATTGCCTTGTTATGATTTGCTGGATTTGGGTCGTTGTCTGCATAAGGTCTGCTATCCCAATGCGAACAAATTAGTACCCTTTTTTTTGCCTTAGGATTAAAGGAGGCTATGATGTTTTTTATTTGAAGTTTTCTTTTATCCCAGTTGGTAACGGTAGCCTTTTGCTCAATTACCTCATCGGCATATTTTCTAAATTCTGCAGCCAAATAATTTCCACATTTCGTATGTGCTTCACTGTTGCAAACACGTGGACCAAATGAAACCTGCTTCTCAATAAATATAAAAGCAGAATCTGCATTAAAGTTTGGACTCAGCTTTTGGTAAGCTGAAACAACCGGAGATTGCGTTTCGGTACTTTTGTTTTTCTTGGGTTTGTTTTCACAAGAAGCAATCATAAAAATCAAAATGGCGGTGGTTATAACTGTTAATTTCATTGGCGTAAAAATAACTATTTAACAACCTATTTACCTAAAAAAGCTTAATTTAAGCCCACAATTAAAACAGTGGGTTTGGAAGTGTAAATTCAATTCCTAATTCAAGTATATTCGCAATTTAACCATGTAATATGAAAAACACATTACTCATTCTACTATGCATTATCGGTTTTTTTGGTTCGGCCCAAAACACCTTTAACAGTTATTTAAAAGACCCTGCTACCTATAGAGAGCACCCAATTGATATGCAAAAAATGATTGTGGAAGTTTCTTTCGATGCCCAAAAAGGCATTGTGAATGGTAAGGTTAAGCACCAGTTTAAGGTATTACAAAAAACAGTTGATTCCCTTTTTTTTGATGGACCAGGCATCCAGATCTTAACTGCAACGTTTAACGGTTTGAACCTAAATTACCACATAGTTTCAACTGGTGTTTGGGTAATACCTGCACAAGCCTTTAAATGGGATCAAACAGGAGAAATTGTATTTACCTACAAGGCAACGCCTCGCAAAGGAATTTACTTTATTGGCTGGAATATTCCTGAACCAAAAGTTGCCGATCCATTTACTGTGCGCAAACAAATATGGACGCAAGGGCAAGGAGTTGACAACCGCTATTGGATTCCGATGTATGATGACATGAATGATAAATTTATTACAGAAACCATCACCAGCTTTGATAAAAACTACCAAGTTTTAAGTAACGGAAAACTCCTAAGTAAAAAGGCCAATAAAGATGGAACAATTACTTGGCACTATGCAATGAGCAAGCCTCACGCAGGCTATTTGCTCATGTTAGGGATAGGCAAATATGCAATTGCAACCGCAAAAAGCAAAAGTGGTGTGCCTTTGCAATTTTGGTATTATCCAGAATTTGCAAATAGAATGGAGCCTACCTTCAAGCATTCCGCTATGATGATAGATTTTCTTGAAGCACAAACAGGTATTCCTTATCCTTGGGAAAGTTATAGCCAAATTATGGTTCAAGACTTTTTATATGGCGCTATGGAAAATACAACAGCCACTATATTTGGCGATTTCTTTAACGTGGATGAAAGAGCCTTTTTAGATAAAAATTATATAGGTGTAAATTGCCATGAACTTACCCACCAGTGGTTTGGAGATTTTATAACAGCAAGAGACGGAAGAGACACCTGGTTGCAAGAAAGTTATGCTACCTATTTTCCAAAACAATTAAGCAAGGTATTAGATGGCGATGACGAATGGAATTGGCAGAGAAGGGCTCATCAAAATTCAGCAATTGAAGCGGGTAAAAAAGACAATTATGCGGTAAGGCATACCTCTGGCGGAACTGCACGAGTATATCCCAAAGGCGCTGCTGTTATTAGCATGCTTTCTGATATTCTTGGTGAAGAGCAATGGAAAAGAGTGCTGAACCATTATTTAAAATCCCACGCATATTCAAACGTAGAAACCAATGATTTACAACAAGCCATAAAAGATGTTTTAGGATTAAATCTAGATTGGTTTTTTGACCAATGGATTTACAGAGGAGGTGAGCCACATTACCGCGTGCACTACGAAGACCTTTCCTATAAAGACGGCAACAGAGGAACAGAAATTGCTATTGAACAAATTCAAAAAATGGATGAAACAATCCATGCATTTAAAATGCCAATTACCCTTGAGGTTCATTACATGGATGGTTCTGTTTCATCGGTAACCGAAATAATCAGCAATGAATTTGAGGTAGTAAAAATAAACAACCCAAATAAGTTAAATATTGCATTTGTTCTGTTTGATCCAAACTCTATTGTGCTCAAACAGCTAAGCTTTAAAAAGTCTTTTGACGAACTCAAGTATCAGGCAGACCAAGCCAAATTTATGCTCGACAGGTACGATGCCGTTGTGGCCATGAAACAATTACCAATTGAACAAAAAAGGGCTATTTTATTGAAGGTATTGAATCAAGAAAAACATGAGGGTATCATCAATGAAATTATTAGCCAACTTGGATCAGACCAAAACAGCCAAAGTGCCATAAATAAACTGGCATCCTCGCCAAAGTCAGCTATTCGCTATCAAATCATTAAAATGCTTGAACCAACAAGCTCAAACAAAGAGCTGTTTGAAAAAGCACTCCTAGATAGCAGCTACGATGTGGTCAAGCTATCTTTAGAAAAGTTGTGCAACCAATATCCTTTAGAGGTTAAAGACTTCTTACATAAAACCTCGCAAATAGAGGGTATGAACCATTCTGTTCAAATAAAATGGCTAGAAATTAGCATCCTTAATAACGTGGAGGAACAAAATGCCAGGAAAAATTTAACTTTATTTGCTTCAGAAAACTATGAATTTAGAACCAAGATATTGGCTTTTGCTGCTTTAAAATCAACCAATACCTGTAACGAGGAAGTGGCTAGAAACCTTTTGCAGGCTATTCTTTCGAGCAATGGAAGACTAGCTGGCCCTGCCACCGACTTAGCAAATTATTTTTGCAGTAACCTGGCATTCAAAAGGGTTTTCGTATCAACTTTGCAAAACCAAAATTTTACCGATCAAGAAAAAAATGTGCTAACAAAAGCCTTATTTTTGTCGAACTAATCAATTTAATAATATGAAAAAAATATTTACATTTATTGTTTTAACGCTATGCCTCATCAATTCAAAAGCACAAGTAAAACCATACTCAACTGGTAGCGGTGAACTTATTTTTTCTTTTGCCGATTATAAAGTTAACAATGAGCAAATAAATACGCCTGTTCGTTTTACTTGTTTTTTTCATTTGGGTATTTTTGAACATTTCGACTTCAGCGACCACGTTGGTATATATACTGGCGGCGCAATTAGAAATGTTGGGTTTACCTCAACCAAAGGTGATACCATGATGAAAAGAAGGAATTATTATATTGGTGTTCCGTTGGCCCTAAAAATCGGGAATCTTAAAAACGATACATACCTTTTTGGTGGTGTGGAAGGTGAATTTGCATTCAACTACAAGGAAAAAGTTTTTGTAAACGAAAACAAATTAGACGATTTAAAATTTAGCACTTGGTTCAGCGACAGAACCAATGCGTTTATGCCAAGTGCTTTTGTTGGTTTAAACTTAAAAAGTGGCTTGAACCTAAAGTTTAAATATTATCTGAGGGATTTCTACAACAAAGATTATACGGCCCAAGGTGTTAAAATATACGACAACACGAAAAGTCAAATGTTTTATTTCTCCTTAGCCATGAATATTAGAACAATTTCCACTACAGGTAAAACTTATAACAAAGGTTTATAGTTATTTAAGCCCGTTTTGTTTGGCCTTTTTATTGACTAAAAGTTTATTAGCTTAATCTGCTGTTAAAGGTTTAATGCCCATAACAAGTAATTGACAAAGGTGGGCAAAGTTGCGGCTTATTTGGCAAGGAACTGCCCATTGAATCGCATTGTAATTAAAAAGGTTATCGTTTGAAAAATTAATTTGACGAACAGAAACTAAATTAAGCCCAAGTTATATAGGAATTTTCATTTTATTGCATCCTTTCAAAAAGAATAAGAAGTAGGAAGGTTTTGTGAAAAACCAGACAAAAAAAATGTGCAAGTGCTTTAAATCTCTATTTTGATTTGAGATATAATGCACTTGCACACTTAAAAATATGTAAATATTTTAGTCTTCGCTTCTACTTAAAGTGTAGATAACTAAGCCAAATCCAATTTTATTAATTGCGTCTGCAATATTATATACAATATCCATTGCATGTGAAGCAGCAGCTGGATCAGATACCAATTGAATTCCAAGCAAACCACCTGGTGTGCCTAAAATGTAACCCAATGGATAAATTGCCCATCCTACTAAAACAAACCAACCCAATACTCTAGTTGCTTTTGCAACTTGAACACCAGCTGTTTGAGCCAAATTAGCCACTTCTCCAAACCAAACTAGGTAAACGATGTAGAAGTAAGCAGCACCAGAAATAACACCCCAAAGTACGCTGTTTCCTCTGTCTATTGTTTCACCAAAATAGCCAGTTACAAGCATTACCAAAGAAGCAAAAATCAATCTCCAAAGCAAGCCAATTTTGGCGCCTGCCTTTTTGGTGATAAGATAAAACTCAACACACATCAACGGCACAGTAAGAATCCAATCAACATATCTAAAGAATGTTGGTGAATCTCCTGTTTCTAAATTGTAACTCCTCATGTAGTAGTAGTGTACTGCTGCAATGAAAGTAATCAAACCAGAAACTAAAACAGAAGTTCTCCATTTTTGAGAAGTTGTACTTAACTCAAAAAAGAAAAACACAGAAGCGGCCATCATGGCCATTGTTCCGATAAAAAACGTGAACGCCACGTAATTATCACTTGCAATTTTTAAATGTTCCATAAATATATTTATGTTTTTTGCCTACTCTTAAGGATTTTCGGATTCTCCCCGTTTTTTTACTTGGTATCTGGATTCCAATACACCAAAAGAACATCATATCTGTAAATAAGTTTTGTCATATTTTATATTTTTAGAAAATTATGACAAAACTATGAGACTGTCCTATTTTTTAGAATCGTAAAAAAACTGATTTCCAATCAATTGATAAAACTTATTCATAGCTATAATATGCGGAAAACTGATGCAAGAAATGAAAATGAAAAAAGTTTTCATCCATTCGTCTAGGGTAGATTTCGAAGTAAAGCTGTTAAAATAATAAAGTAAAACCCCAAAAAGTATAAAGGCGGCAAGGTTAAATGGTAATGCTTTTACAAAAACTTGCTTGTTATTTAAGTGTAAACCCTTTTTTATGTGTGTCCAGCCATTTAAACTGTGTTGCCCAATAAAATATATTCCAAATGAAGTAATAAGGGGCAACTGCACACAAACCAATAAAATTGTTGCGCTTATGAACATGGCTAATCTACGTTCCCAATATGCCCATAAAATTGATATTATGCCTAGCACCATGGTTATCGCCATACTTATCTTGTTTGTAAGCGGTATGGTATTTGCTTTCATGTTACCTAAAATTTGATTTGTTTCTGGTAAATGACCCAATAATAAAATGCCTAAAAGAAGTATTCCCCATACCCAATTATTTAGGCTTCTCTTTTTTTTAAACTGCCATTCATGCATATCGGCCTCCCCAAAATGCCAAGCAGAGTATAATAGAAAAAAGAGCAATGCCAAGTTGGGAACAAATAGCCATAGCAATAATAACGCAAATGCCTTGCTCAAATAGCTTATAACAAATGTAAGCCTTATGTTTTGTTTTTGTTTCTCCTTTACCAATAGGTGATCAACTGCGCCGTGGGGTATTCCTAGAAAAAACAAGCCTGTTGTAAAAATGCCTATTTGTATGGGTTCAAATATTGATGGCGTAATTATATGGATTGCCCAAAGTACTAGGGTAAATAGGAATAAAAAGATTGGAGCAGCCAAATATTGAAAGCGCACTTTTGCGTCTAAATGCCATGCTATTAAAAATGGTTTAATGGGTAGGCTAATCAATATTCTTATGTCTTGCGATAGGGATGTTTTTTCATCTAAAAACTGCAAAACATTTATCAACTTATTCTTGTCAAATAAGGCTTTAAAAATGCCACTGCCTGCTTCTGGATGGTTATTTAATATGAGTAACAACAACCTATCATAAAATCGAAACCTTTTTGGACTCTCTTGTTTTATTGGTGATATCGCCATTTGCATACCTTCTGCCAATTTTTCCGCGTGTTTAAACATGTTTTTAAAGGCATAACCTGTGCTAGGTTTTATCGCCCCATTTCTTCCTCCAATTGCAATCAAACCTGGCAGCGTATTTTCCGAAATTCTTAAGGTGCTCATTGGTATGCAGCCGGTTTCAATGTGTGATACGGTGCAGGTGCCAAATCGTTTTGTTATGTATTCATTTAATATAGGTTCAGCGCTAATAGGGTCAAGGATTTCTTTGCCGAATCTTGTTAATTCCACTAAGATTTTGCCAGAATCGTAAGGTAAAACATAAATGAATTGGGTATAACCTTGTTGCTCTATCCTAAAATCCATTAAATCGATGGCCTGTTTAGTTTCTTCTTTATTTTCTGGTTGTACCACAAATCCTATAAACGACTGTTTTAGATGAACCTCGTTTTTTTTAGCTGTTAAATAGGTTGGTGGTCGGCTATCGAAAACTTGGGCAGATTGCCAAACTCCTTCCTCTGTTATAACTTTAAGCCCTTCATTTATTGCCTCAATACTTACTACATTTGTTTGTATTCTTTGGATGTGATAATTTTCCAAGATTCTTCGCATTTCATGGTATACATCAATACTAGCTATTTGCATGTATTCCAGAGGTTTGATGGGTTCTAGTGCTCTTCCATTTACGCACATTTCTTCCCATTTCTGACTTATTAAATGCTTACAATTTATACTTATTTCATCTGTAGGTTTTGCCCAAAAACAGTATGTTTTGTCGTTGTGAATCTTGGAATCTGGATCAATCACCAAAATTTTTTTATTTTTTAACAAGCCTCTTCGCTCCATGCTCATTAGCAAAAGCGTTGCGGAAGCTCCTGCACCTGCAAACAAATAATCAAATTTTGGGTATGTTGTGCTTTCCAACATTTATTTAACTCCTTTTTTTATGGTAAAACAAAGCGTAATACTCTAATAATCTAATATTTCTGTTTTTATAAAGAGTATATTTGTTGTAAATATATAAATTAACATTTAATAGTAAGACCAAAGTTTAATTTTATAGCTGATCCTACAATTTATCTTAGGTGCTGGCAGTTGTTCTTTCTGTCAATTGTCGGTAAACACCGTTCCACAATTCAATTCTTTGTTTCAAGGAATGTATAACTGATTCTTCTGCTTCTTTCCAATATTGCTCGTTGTCATTACAAAGATTGGCCGTCATTTGTAAGGCAAGGTTACTGTGGTGGTCACCATCTACTTCGATGTGCCTTTCTATATAATATTTAAAGACAGAGATATCATCAGGAAAGTTCTTGTGCATTTCATTTATTATGGAGATAAACATACCTGGGATTAAATCTTCACGGCCAAAGGTAAAAATGGCTGATTGCAAATACGCTTTATCACTCTCAATAACTTTAAAAGTAAAATCAACAAAATCTTGTGCTTCCTTTGGAGTGCCTGAGGATAAATAAGCGGAGTTGAAGTCGCTGGTATTTTTCAATACGCTTGTAAAAACTTCAATTTTAGTTGTATCAGCTCCACATTGTTTCATGGCGTCTAAGTATAATTCAAAATGGCTTTTCCTAACACCATTTAGGTCTACGTCTGATTCTTCACCTACAACTATTTCGTTAATAAGATACCTTGTGTCTGCAGTTCCTTTGGGAAACCAAGGAACAGAGGTACAAGTTAAGTTACGCTGTAACGTTTTTAATAACGACATAAAGTCCCAAACTGCGTAAACGTGGAATTGCATAAATACTTTTAAGTCGTCTATATCTTTAATTGCTGAATAAACTTTATGATTAATAATCTCTTGTCTTAAGGGTTCAATTGCTTTTTTAATTTTTTCAATTTGAGTACTCATTTTTGCTTTTTGTTTTTCAGAACAACATTTAAATTTAACTAATGTTTGAATTTCTATGCCAATTTGTGAATTCCAATTCCAAAATCTTATAATGCAATTAATTCGTTTAAATACTTGGTTAAGGAATAAATAGCACGTGAATAGAATTTAACTAATATTTAATGCGTTTTTGCTGAGGAGCTACTCATTTGTTTAATTTATTGGAAACAATTTTAGAACTTTTTTTGAATTATCATTTGAACATGTAAATTTGATTTATATGATAACTGAATGCCCCTTATGCGATTCGATAGTTCCTATTAACACAGAGCTGCTGCTTAAATTAAAAGAAAATGGCATTAAATGCCCAAGCTGCAAAAAATATTTTAGTCCCAATAATTCAGAATTAGAAAAAGCTGAGCTAAAAATTGAAGAACTAAAAGACGAACTGATTATAAATAATAGCTTGAAAAATATTCACAGGCTGTTCGACGATTGTTAATGAATCTTAAACAGTCTTTTTTCACTGACAATGTTAGCATTGAACCTAGCCTTAGCAAGATTACTTGTTAACTCGTCCATCATCAGTAAAATTAAAACTTATTCGAAGTTTCATTTTGGTCATTTTGTAGGAAACTCATTTGAATATGCAAAATTGAACGCTTAGGTTTGGCCTACCTTATTATTAGCTTATAATACAACACATAAATATGGCAAAAAGATTGGTTGATAATCATTCGAAATATTACCAATACCCGAAAAGAATAAAACCGAAAATTTCCCGTTTTTTTTATTTAGGCTTTGTTTTTTATTAAATTCCAATACTTTTGCACTGCATTAAGAATTCTGCACAGGTGTAGGATGCCAACCGGGAAGAACACCACGGTGGTAAAACAATGCGGACTTTCTTGTCAAATATAGTTCCTAGATATCTGCGGAGAGTCCTCATAGTTTGCTTAATCGTTTAATTTGAACCATTAAAAAAACATATAAAAAAACATGGCTTATTTATTCACGTCAGAGTCCGTTAGTGAAGGACACCCAGACAAAGTTGCCGATCAAATATCGGATGCATTAATTGATAATTTCCTGGCATTCGACCCAGAGTCGAAGGTGGCTTGTGAAACCCTTGTTACTACCGGTTTAGTAGTACTTGCTGGTGAAGTTAAATCTAAGGCATACTTAGATGTACAAGAAATTGCCCGTGGTGTTATTGGCAAAATTGGTTATACCAAAAGCGAATACATGTTTGAGGCCAATTCATGTGGAATTATCTCTGCCATCCATGAGCAATCTGCCGATATCAACCAAGGTGTTGATCGCAAGAAAAAGCAAGATCAAGGTGCCGGCGACCAAGGTATGATGTTTGGTTATGCAACCAACGAAACTGCAGACTACATGCCTTTGGCCTTAGACTTAGCCCATAAAATATTAATTGAGCTTGCTGCCCTCCGTCGCGAGAACAAAGCAATTAAATACTTGCGCCCAGATGCTAAAAGCCAGGTTACTTTAGAGTATGATGACAACAACAACCCAGTTCGCATTGAGGCTATTGTGCTTTCAACTCAGCACGATGATTTTGATAAAGAGCCTAAAATGTTGGCTAAAATCAAAGAGGATATCGTTAAGATTTTAATCCCTCGCGTAAAAACCAAATACAAAAAATTCGCCCATTTGTTTAATGATAAAATTACTTACCATATCAATCCTACAGGTAAGTTTGTAATTGGTGGTCCACATGGCGATACCGGTTTAACTGGTCGTAAGATTATTGTTGATACATACGGTGGTAAAGGTGCACACGGTGGTGGAGCTTTCTCTGGTAAAGATCCTTCAAAAGTTGACCGTTCTGCTGCTTATGCAACCCGTCACATTGCTAAAAACCTAGTTGCTGCTGGTGTTTGTACTGAAGTATTGGTACAAGTATCTTATGCTATTGGTGTAAAAGATCCAATGGGTATTTTCATCGAAACTTATGGTACTTCTAAAGTAAATATGACTGATGGTCAAATTGCTAAGGTGGTAGAAAAATTGTTCGATATGACTCCTTATGGTATCGAAACTCGTTTGAAATTGCGTAATCCTATCTATAGCGAAACTGCTGCTTACGGGCACATGGGTCGTAAAAATGAAATTGTTACCAAGAAGTTTAAAGGACCAGATGGTAAAGACCACTCATTTAAAGTTGAGTTATTTACTTGGGAAAAATTAGACATGGTTGATGCTGTTAAAAAAGCATTTAAAATCAAATAGTTTTTGGTTCAAACCGAATAAAAAAGGCAGTGAAGAGAAATCTACACTGCCTTTTTTTATGAGTCTATTTTAAGCTAATCTATCATCAACTTAACAACTTGATTGCGTTCTCCAGATTTTACATGCAACAAATACAAACCGCTTGAGAGGCCAGTGTTCTCAATATAAACCTGATTGCTGTTTCCATTAAAAGTTCTCTGAAAATGCTGTCTTCCATTTACATCAAATAAGGTAATTTCATCAATTATATCCTTATCTGAATGCACATAGAAATTGCCTGTTGATGGATTTGGAAATACTTTAAACGTTGAAACCGATGTTTCATTTAAACCTATAGGGTTTTGTGGGATTTTGTTGTTCAACTTTTTATCGGTATACACCAAATATTGACCCGGTGTTAATGGAATGCTCTGGTTCAATGCGGTTACATTGAGCGAATCGCCTGTCATATAATTGTACCACCAACCTAGGTGTTGAAATCCAGGTGCCATGCTGATATTAATCACATCAAAATTGCCAACTATTATGGTATTGAGGCTGTCATGGGTAACTTTTAAAAACTTTCCAGTTCCTAAAATGCTACTAAAAATATAGTTATCAGAAGTAAATGATACGTGTTGTTTTAACCTAGCCAATTCACCAACAGCATCAAGCACTGCAACCCTTTCAGGCACTTTTAAATACTCCCATTTAAATGGCTTATTACCTGTTCTTCCATTGGTATTAATTGAAACCTCATAACCCAATTCTCCTCCTTGCCACAGCATTTTTGGACCTCTCAATGGAATTAATAAGGCGTGGTAAGCGGCGGCTCTTTTAAGCGCTGTATTCAAGTTTTTAGTGCTATAAGTTCCGCTAGTGTTGCCATAAGTTAAACAAGTAAACATTACGCGTTCCTCATCATGACTTTCGGCATAAGTAACCAAGTTAGGATTGGCAAAAGTGCGTGATTTGTAATCGCCCCAGCTTAAGTTGGCCTTAGAATTATTGTATCCCATTAAAGCTTCCGCATAGTTTTCTGTCATTTTTCCCCAAAGCATAAAACCGGCATTGGCCAATATTTTTTCTTCGGCATTTTCTCCCAAATGCTCTAAAATTAAATAGGCATCAGGAGCATATTTCACCACCTCACCTTTTATCCTATTTAAGATATCTATTCTGCTTTGGTCAAAAGCATTCCAAGCACCAACATCTGTGCCTGTATTCTTTTGCGTAAATCCTTTCGACAAATCAAAACGATAGCCATCTATCTTATATTCTGTGAGCCAATATTTCAAGTTTCTATCTACAAAATCCTTGGTCGGCTGGGCTTCGTGGTTATAATCATAACCAACTCCATAAGGGTGTTTATCTACCTGGTTGAACCAAGGATTTTGCGCCGTTGGTTGTCCGTAAGGACCTAAGGTTGGATCAAAATACATTCTTACCTGAGGGTTTTGGCCAAAGGAATGGTTGTAAACAACATCAAAAACTACTGCAATTCCCTCTTGGTGACAAGCATCAATAAAAGCTTTCAAATCGTTTTTGGTGCCATAATATTTGTCGGGAGCAAAAATAAATGAGGTATTATACCCCCAGCTTTCATTGCCCTCAAACTCCATAATTGGCATCAATTGAACACAATTTATTCCGGCTCTTTTTAAGTAACTAATGGTATCTTTTAATGTTTTGTAATCATGAGCGCCAATAAAATCTCTTAACAATAATTCATAAATGACTAACTGCTCGCTCTTAGGCTTATTAAAGGTATTGGTTTTCCATAGATAAGGAACTTGTGCTGTTTGCAATACAGAAACAATTTCGGTGGTTTTTCCCGTTGGATAAGGCATCAAATTAGGGTAAGTACTTGGTGCAATCCACTTATCGTTGTTGGGGTCAAGAACCTTATCTGCATAAACATCTGCTACCCGCATTTGCAGATCATCAATGCTGTACTGAAACCCATATTCCTTGCCACTTGTTAAGCCATTAATCGTGAGCCAAAACCTAGTGCCATCAGGAGTTCGGTTCATGATATAATTAGGATTGTATTCCCAATTTGTAAAATCACCTATAACATAAATGTAGCTTTTATTAGGTGCAAAAATTTGAAGTGTTACAGAAGTATCACTGATATAATTAATACCGTCAATTACCCCATTTGGAGATACAGCAACATTGGAATATTGGCGTTGCATAATATAGCTGGTATCATAGCTTTTGGTAATCCCGTTGTCTCCTTCTAAAACAATATTTATTCGGCCTGAACCAATATCTGAGAAGCGCATTTTTTGAGAGATGACACTATCGTTGGTAACAGAGGCTATTTGTGTACCATTAGCAAAAATCTTTATGGCCGATTTAACAGAGGCCGTTCCCAAAAAGCTCACGCTATCTGTTGGCAAATAAAAACTTGCCTTGTTAGGTGAATTCAATTTTACTTGAAAACCGCCCTGATTGATATCCAAAAATATGTCGCCTCCAGAGGCTGTTTTGCCCGTTTTTGAACCATCAGCATTTCTAAAAACCAAAGCCAATTTTAAAACTGTTTCGTTAGCAGGTACACCGTAAAAAGTTTTAATATTCCCAATATTCAAGGTATATAAATTGCTTGAACCAACTCTTGTTAGCAGGGCCTTAGGCAAATTGGTGGTCCAATTGGTTAATACATATTTCCAATCGCTACCCGAAGTACTTAAAGTGGTAATTACTCCCGTATGGGCATATATAACCGACTCTCCCAACAAACCTGCATTTCCTTTTGAGGCATCATAGGTTAACACCACATTGTTATCAGAGCTTGTAGCAAATGGTGGGGAGATAGCAACAATTTGTTGTGCACTTAAATTATAAGCAGAGAATAAAAACAATAAACCAAAAACAACTTTACTAAAAAATAACCTATTCATAACATGGTATAATTATACGTGTAACATCAACAAAGTAAGACAAATCAGGCCGCTTTTCAAAATTAGTATGGTTCCGTTTTTGTCATTTTTGCTTGCTGTAATGTTCCTTTTTTTTATCTTAGCAGCAACTAACAAATTTTACTCCTATGAAATCCAAGCAATTATTGTTACTTAAATTTGCCTTTGTTTTGGCTTTGTTTCTTCCCGTTTTTTCTGTGAAAGCTTCGCATGTTGTTGGCTCGGAAATGACTTACCAATGCACTGGCACACCAGGTGTTTATAATGTTACAGTTAAATTGTATAGAGATTGCCAAGGTGCAGCTCAAATATGTATAAGTTGCCCAACATCCTTAAGCCCTACTTGTAGTATTCCTTTAAATATAACTGGCTATGCCTCACCAGCAGGTTCTGGTATGCCAACAAGCCCTTGCACTGGTGTTAGCTTTGGAACACAAAACCTTGCTGTAGTTACATCAGCAAGCGGATTTGATGTAGTTCAATTATGCAATACAACTAAATCTGTTTGCACAAATTGTGGCACTAGAACGGCGGGTACTTATACTCCCGGAGTTGAAATTTATACTTTTACTGGGCAAATAAATTTATCTGGCATACCCGCTAGCTGTTGCTTTATTTCTATAGGTTATAATACTTGTTGCAGAAACAATGCAATTACAACCCTAGTTAATCCAGGGGGTATAAATTTTTACTCTGAGGCAATCATTAACAGGTGTGCAACACCATGCAATAGTAGCCCAACTTTTGCATTTGAATCTGAAATTGCTGTACCTGCTGGAAATGATTTTGTAGTAAACCTTGGCGCCACAGACCCCGACGGTGATTCATTGAGCTATCATCAAGGAGCTTCTTTAACAGGCTCAAATACTATAGCACCTTATGTTACACCATATTCTCCTACTGTCCCTTTCTCCTACTTAGGTGCTCCAGCGCAAAGCCCGCCAGCTTTGGCTCCACTTGGTATTTCAATGAATGCAGTTACTGGCGATTATAGGTTCAGACCACAAGGAAGTTTTGTGGCACCAATTGTTATTGAAATAAAACAATGGAAAACCATAGCTGGTGTTCCAACTTTAATGGGTATAACTAGAAAAGAACATCAGTTTTATTCTCAATTTATGGCTGCTAATAATGCGCCAACAATAGTATTATATCGCGACTCTAGCTCTCAAACCATTAGTTTAACTGCCTATACCATGTTTGATACCATTTGTGTGGGTCAAACTTATTGTAGAACTTTTGTGGCAGCAGATAATAATATTGCCGATACTACAGACTTTACATGGAACTTACCTAGTGCTATTTCTTCTTCTGGGGGATCATTTACTCGATCATTTAATCTTGCAACACGAGATATAAACGGCCCGCGAAAAGATTCAATAAAATTCTGTTGGACACCCCCAAATGGCGTAGCAAATAGTAGGCCTTATTATTTAAACGTTATTGCAAAAGACAGAAGATGTCCACTCAAGGCAAAAACCATTCAAAATATTGGATTGGTGGTAAATCCTGCACCATCAGCCATTATTAACAAAGTTTTTATTGATACCACCACACGAAAATTTAAATACACAAAAACGAATGCCGTTTTTAATAATCCAGCATTAACTCAATGGCAAATTGAAACAACTCCTAAATCGAACGCTTTTACAAGCTACAATTCCGATAGCTTAACTAGCCACACTTTTACTAACATTGGATGGTATAAAATAAAGCTTTTATTAGCTGGCAATTGTTCTTCGCTATTAGCAATTAATGACTCAATATTTATAACAAATTTTAACCTCACACTTGTTGAGGCAAAAAACATAATTTGTAAAAATGACTCCTCTGGTAAAATAATTGTAAAAGCTACAGGTGGTTGGCCACCATACCAATACCAAATTAAAGTTGGTTCAAACCTTTCTGCATTTGGCACCAATGATACCTTTAGCAGCCTGGCTGCCAACACATACACAATCAATGTAAAAGACAGCCTTTCTAATACAAATGGAACTAATGCTGGTTCTTTAATTGTTACCTTAACCGAGCCTCTCAATTCCATTTCAATGGGAGTGCAAGTTAAAGGCGTAACTTGTAATGGCGACTCGAATGGAGTTATAACTATAAGGGCATTAAACAATGTTGGCCCTTTTCAAGTTAAATTGGGAGCAGGTAGCTTTCAAAACGACACATTATTTACTAATTTAAAGCCTGACGAGAGGCTTTTTACAATAAGGGATTCTATTGGATGTATGGTATCCCAACTTGTTAATTTTTTTGACCCAGCGGTTTTAATGTGTAACATTGATAATATTTCCCATGTAAATTGTAAAGGTGATTCCTCGGCAACAATTACTATTGGAACTTCTGGCGGTGTTACACCTTATAAAATGCGAATTAATGGATCAGCCTACCAAACAAATACAATATTTTATAATCAAAAGGCTGGGCCTAAACTTATAGAAGTTTCAGATGCAAATAATTGTATAAAAACCATTTCTACAACTATCAATGAACCAGCAACTAAATTAACAGTTAGCGTACTTTCAAAAACACCTGTTTCATGCGCTTCTTCCCTTGGATCAGCTACCTTATCAGCAACAGGGGGAACAACCCCTTACAAATATGGTAGGTTAAGCGGCCCAGCTCCTGTAACATCTCCTATAGTTGGCAACCTGCCTGCAGGTGTTTATACCTTTTTAGTTAGAGACTCTAACCTTTGTCAAGCGACCGTGGTAGATACAATTAAGTCAATAAGTACTTTGAACCTATTGTTG
>CAMCJW010000002.1 GCA_945875195.1 Chitinophaga pinensis
CCAGTTTCGGGTATTACTTGTATTTGGGGACATGCGAAACTGGAGTTTCGTGTGTGACTCAATTTTTGATTTAAAAGGTAGGGAGTTTCGGGTATATTTACCTTGCGCGCAGTGGTGAGGCTTACAGTGATTTTGTTAAAATCATTAACGATTTTTGGGGCAGTGTTATTCATTTTGTTTAATTTTTCAAAAGCTTTTATTGATAAATTTGTATGCTTACCTCCTCAAATCTAATTAAAAAAATTAAAAAAACAAGCCTCCCTTTATTCACGCTCATCATGCATAAATAGTTGGTCTAACGGACTCCTAATTTGATCAAAGCCCTTGGTGGTTACGTGCGTATAAATTTCAGTGGTCTTACTGCTTTCATGTCCTAACAAACTCTGTATATACCTCAAATCTGTTCCATTTTCCAACAAATGCGTTGCAAAACTGTGCCGTAAACTATGTACACTAACCCTTTTGGTTATTCCCGCCTTTTTTACAGCATCTTTCATAATTAACTGTATGCTTCTTGAAGAATACTCCTCTCCTCCCACACCTTCAAATAACCACTTTTGTGGCTTATACTTTTTAAAATATATTCTTAGCAACTCCAAAACTGTAACCGACAAAATAGTATACCTGTCTTTTTTACCCTTGCCTTGCTGAACCCTTATTTGCATCCTATTGGAGTCTATGTCTTTTATGGTTAACTCAACCAATTCTCCTAATCTCAAACCAGCAGAATAGGCTAACATTAAAATCGTTTTGTGCTTTAAATTATCAATTACGCTAAAAAGTTTTTTCACCTCCTCCACGCTCAATACCTCTGGCAACTTTGTCTCCTTCCTTGGCCTATCTATCAAATAAACCTTCCTGCTTCCACCCAATACTTTTTCATAATAAAATTTAATGGCATTTATTGCCTGATTCTGATAAGAAGCCGATACCTTTCTTTCTATAACCAAATACCTTAAAAAATCAGTAATCTTTGCTTCATCAATATCCTCCGGCTTAATGCTTGAATAATGATTAATAAACTCTAAAAATAGCGCGCAATAGCTTTTTATTGTTTGCATACTATACCTCAACTCCTTCAATTTTAAGGTGTAATTTTCTGGTATTGCTTTGTAGCCTTCAATATCAAAAGACGAGGCCCTAGACTTTCCCGTTGCCTCCTTCATGTCAACTTCATACCTCATTTCTAAACCAAATACGTGAGCCAAGTTACCCAACTCCTTTACAAACCTTTCTGCATACGGAATGCTCCAACACCTTTGCTCCCCATGCCACTTATTATATGGAAACCGCTTTACCTCTTTTACTAATTCTGTTTCATGAATAAAAAATAACTTAAGCCGGTTTTGAATGGTTCTTATTATAATTAATTCTCCCTTAGCAGCAACAACCTTTGGCCTGCTGCTGCCCTCCTCATTTAGCTCTTCTATTGTGTGAACCTCACTAACCCGCTCCTTAAAATAGTCCTTAATCAAACTCAAATTCTGCCCATAATTGGGCACTATCCAAGTATAATTTTTCTTGTCCCAACGGCAATACCTCAAAGATAAAAGAAACCTGGTGTCTTGCTCGTTCTTCTTAAGCTTAATGCCTATTTTCTTTGTGCTGATGGTTATTACAACAGCTGCGGTATTTGCAGGCAAAACCTCATTGCTCTCTATTGCTTTTGGTAGATCTGCCTCAATAGGTTTAGGCGCATTTTTTTCTTCAGTTTTCTCGGCATATTCAATAGCCGGAAAAGTACTTTTCAACTCATTAAATGATTCTCTGTTGTAGGGCAACAACCATGCGCCGTGCGTTTTGCTCCAACTGGCACCTTTAATTTGCTTTAACTTACTTACTAAGTTAGGTTCAAACGGAAAATCTACTTTAATTTTTTGCTCACCGCGGTGCTCAACTTTACTTGCTTTCATGGCTCTATTTATCCTAGGGGTTCAACCACAAAGATGAATAAGCTCAAGCATTTATCAAACTGCCAAAGCCAAACTAAATCCAGTATCTAGGATTTAAACTTTGGTTTTTATAACGCAGTTGGCCTAATTAAGATGAATTTTTTAATTTTAAATGATTATAAAATTCACATAAAATCATCAAAGCTATTTTGAGATTAAAAGTTGTTTGCAATAAGGATTATTTTACCGGTATGTGCCTTTTCATTTTTATAAGGTTTTGCCTACAATCAAAAACATCAGTGATATAAATATCACTATCAACAACTCGATAAATTATTTTTAATTACCTTCAACTAAATAACGATGGCCTTGATTTAAGTCTGTTAGATTTTCTTCCAAGACTCCAATAAATGGTTGATTTATTGTAGGTTTAGTTGCAGAAAAGATTGATTTTTTGATTTTTTCTGCAACCTTTTCTCCTGCAACCATTCGATAATATAAAAAGATTTTTTTTAATTCAGAAATAGCAAAATTAGTCCAAATAATTTGCCTCATAGAATTACCAGTTTTTTGCTTGTGACTCTAATTCTTTTTGACTCAAAACATGTCCCTTTTTTATTTGCTTGTTCGAAAACTCTGCTCTCTCAATAAGCTCTGTTTTAGTAAAAACAATGTCAACTGGCTTTATTGACTTTAAGCTTTTATGAATGTTAGATTCAACTTTATCAAAAACTTTTTCGTCTTGAATACCTAATAAATATTCTATAAGATTTATTTTTCTTAATTGCAGGCTCGAAGATTTCATGTTTCAAATTTTTGTGGGAAGTTAATAAAAAACAAATTGATTGCAAAGCGGTCTGTTTTTACAAAGCGGCCTTATCGCCAAATTATTCCTTTAAGCACTTTGCTGCAAACCCGCTTTATACAAAAACTTAAGCTCTTTGGGTAAACGCCTTATCTCCGAATGATACAAAATATCATATGCCCCTTGATTCTCCAACTTAATGTTTAAAGGCGCATTAAAATCTGGCGCCATCACCAAAAACAGTCTTGGCCTAATCTTAGTGATATCTTATTGTTAATTATATATGTACTATACCCAAACCTGATGCCAAAAAATTTATTTAGAGTTTCCATTTATTTATCGATTTTCGTTTCATGAGAAAATTAATCCTTTTCCTGGGCTATATTTTGTTTTATGTCAACGGCCTTTTGGCTCAAACCGAAAACGATTGGCTAAGTGGATACAAATTTGAAAACGATACCCTTTACTTCCTATTTGCAGAAGATGTTTACCAAATAAAAGCACAAGGCATTGTTGTTACCGGAGCCTTCCGTGGCTGGAGCCAAGACTTAAAAGACCCTGCTTGGCAGTTAAGCCCTATTGGAAACGGAAAGTGGAAACTCGCTGTTTTCAACCCCAACTTTGAAAAAGTAAAGCCGGCTATGCCTTTCAAATTCAGAACCCATGAGGGCAAATGGATGGACCCTCCCAAATCTGCCCCAAATATTGATGGCGGAAACTTGGTGTTTTTAAAAGGTATGGTTCCCCTTGCTGCAGAAGCTACCATACTTTCAAATGAATACATACAAGTTACTATCAACGGTTTGAACCAAAGCCAATTCGACAAACTCGATAGAGCTAGTTTTGTGCTCAAAACCGCGGCAGCAGAAGTTGTACCGCTCAGTGTTATGGAAATTGAAACAAACAAACAAACTTTCCTAGAAACCAAATCTATTGCGCTTTTTATTACGCCTAAAACCCCTATAGACAAGCGCAGGCCCTATTACCTAGAAATACCCTCCCTTAAACAAAATGTACTTTGTAGTTACGATGGCTGGTTTAAAATGCTAAAAAGCGATAAAGAACTTGGTGCAAACATAAGTGCAGATGGCAAAGCCACAAGTATCCGCGTTTTTGCCCCACGTGCAACTTCTGTTAAAGTATATCTCTACCAAACCAAAGACCAAAAAGAGCCTAGCCAAGTTCATGAAATGAAAATAGATTCACAAGGCGTTTGGGAATTCGGTTCGAACCAAAACTTAGAAGGCTTGTGGTATGATTTTACCGTGCATGGTTTCAATGACCCCGGAAACTCCTTTTTTGAAACCCATCCGGTACACATCAGCGACCCCTATGCCCGCGTAAGCGATGATAGTTTTGGCAAATGTCGCATTACCCGCAAAACCACGCCTGCAATGCCTTTAAAGGGTGGAATACCCAAATTAGAGAACGTAATGGCCTACGAGGTACACATCCAAGATTTCACAGATTTATTGCCGCTCGATTCAAATCTACAAGGCACCATTCCTGCAATGGGAATTAGTGGTTTAAAAAACAAAAGTGGCGCCCCAATAGGTTTTGATTACCTCACCAAACTAGGTATCAACACCGTTCATTTAATGCCTGTTCAAGAGATGCTGCATTGGCCAAAAGATGAATGGGAAACCGCTTTTAAAAACGACCCATACATGATTGAACAAGGTGTGGCCACAGAAAATTACGACTGGGGCTACCGCACCTCACATAGCTTTGCCATTGAATCTAGGTACCGCCAAAAAAACACAGAACCCGGCGCCGAACGCGAACAGTTTAGAGACTTGGTTCAAAAATTCCACGATAAAAACATTGCCGTTATTGTTGATTTGGTGTTCAACCACACCGCCGAAAACATGGATGGCCGCTCTTATTTGTTTCATTTCAACGCATTCGACAAACAATATTATTACCGAACCAAAAACCTTGAACACATTGGTGAATATGGCAACGAAACCAAAAGCGAAAACCGCTACATGACCCAACGTTGGATCATTGATCAATGCAAACACTTAATTGAGGAATTTGGCGTAGATGGCTTTAGAATTGACCTCGCCGGACAAACAGATAAACAAACATTACTAAGGCTCAAAAATGAATTGCCCGATGATATCATCATTTACGGTGAGCCTTGGATTGATAGCAACGACCCTGCATACAACAAAAACCCGGATTGGCATTGGTACAAACAAGATGCGCCCATTTGTTACTTTAACGACGACTCCCGCAATACCTACAAAGGTCCAGTGTTTGAGCTCAACAACAAAGCAACTGACCGTGGTTGGGCTGGCGGAAATGCTGCTTTAAGAGATGATGTAAAAAAAGCACTTACCTGCGGCTTTCCCACTCAAAAAAATATCAACAGTGGCATCAATTACCTCGATATCCATGATAATTTTGCCCTCGCCGAGCAATTTGCAACACAAGGTTTTGATGGCAGATTTGGGGTAGATGAACTAAACTATAAAATAGCAGCAACCCTCCTCTTTACCACTCCCGGACCACTTGTTCTGCATGGTGGTTCAGAAATGATGCGCAGCAAAGGATTGGCACCACTCAAAGAAATTGTGAAAGAAATTCCAAGTGGCAAAATATACTTCCACGGCAAAAGAGATACCTATAACGTGCGTTTTGCCAATCATTTTATTTGGAACAATGTGGGCAAAACAATCGACAAAAAACATACGCCAAACCCTGCTATTCCATACCAAAATGCCGACTACCAAAACATGATCGATTATTGGAAAGGCCTTATGGAGGTTCGCAAACGATATCTGTTTCCGCTTCCAGCCTTTCAATCAGAAAGCACACAACCCTTTCAATTGCCTGCAAACGCATTCACCTTTATTGAACCAAAAGATGAAAATGTGCTTGGTTATTTTATAGATGGAAAAGTTTTTGTGATGCTAAACACAGGCAAAAAAATGCACGAACTCACCATTGAATTTCCAAAAGGAAAATGGAATTTAGTTGGCAACGAAAACCAAATAGCCCTAGACCCAAAGTTCGCCCAATACCACAAAAACATAACAGGCGGCCAACGCAAATACATCGTAGAACCCTACTCCATCACCATCTGGATCAAAGAATAAGGATAGTTATCAAAAAAAAGAAACCAAGCAACAATTAATAATTTAAAATAAAAAACAATTAAATATAAAAAAATTGTTGTTTCGTTTCTTCGTAGTAAAAACCAAAGTAAAGCAACAAAAAATTGTTGCTTTGTTACTTTGCAGTAAAAACCCCCCTATTGATAGAGCGGAAAGCCCTCCATGAGTTTATTTACTTCCTTACCAACCTCCGTTAACAAAGTATCATTATCAGCATTCATCAATACTTTATCTATCAAAGTAACCACATTACCCATGTCTGCCTCTTTCATAAACCTACTGGTAATAGCAGGAGTTCCAATCCTAATACCAGAAGTAACAAACGGAGATTTATCGTCAAATGGCACCATGTTTTTGTTGATGGTAATATGCGCTTTAATCAATGCATTCTCTGCAGCTTTACCACTAATGTTTTTGTTTCTAAGGTCAATCAACATTAAGTGATTCTCTGTGCCACCACTAATTATTTTATACCCTAAATCAACAAAAGCATTTGCCATAGCGCTAGCGTTGATTTTTACTTGTTTAATATAAGCTTGATATTCATCGGTCAACGCCTCTCCAAACCCAATGGCTTTTGAGGCAATTACATGCTCCAACGGACCACCTTGCGTGCCCGGAAAAACAGCCCCATCAAGTATTGCACTCATCATTTTAGGCTCGCCTTTTGGTGTGGTTAATCCCCAAGGATTTTCAAAGTCTTTGCCCATCATAATAATACCACCTCTTGGTCCACGTAATGTTTTATGTGTGGTTGAGGTTACTATATGGCAATGTGGTATTGGATCATTCAATAATTTACCCGCAATCAATCCTGCTGGATGCGAAATGTCTGCTAGCAACAAGGCTCCAACTTCATCTGCAATTTTTCTTAAGCGCACATAATCCCAATCTCTGCTATAGGCCGAAGCGCCGCAAATAATCATTTTGGGCATTTCGCGCTTAGCAGCAACTTCAACCTTATCCCAATCTATTAAACCGCTTTCTGGCTCTACCCCATAAAAACTAGGAGAATAGAGTTTACCCGAAAAATTAACAGGCGAGCCGTGTGTTAAGTGTCCGCCATGCGACAAATCAAATCCCAATATTTTATCTCCAGGGTTTAAACAGCCCAACATTACTGCTGCATTGGCTTGAGCACCACTATGTGGTTGTACATTAGCCCATACTGCCCCAAATAATTCCTTTAACCTACTAATTGCCAAATTCTCTACCACATCAACAAATTCACAACCGCCGTAATACCTTTTTCCAGGCAAGCCCTCTGCATATTTATTGGTAAGCACAGAACCCATTGCTTCCATTACCTGTTTACTAACAAAATTCTCAGAGGCAATTAACTCTAATCCGTTCTCTTGGCGTTGCAATTCTTTCTCAATTAAATTGAAAATTTCTAGGTCTCTTTTCATAATTTTTATAATAAGTGGGCGTTGCAAAATACTATTTTGAAACAAACTAATAAAATAGATTATTTTTGTCTCTCGCCTTTTTGGTTCAAACCGAAATAAGAACACCTAACAATGAAAGCAATAATTCCAGTTGCGGGTATTGGTACTCGCCTCAGACCACATACGCACACCCAACCTAAAGCGCTCATTCCCATTGCCGGTAAGCCAATATTGGCGCATATTACCGAAAACTTAATAGCTGCGGGTATAAAAGATATTGTTTTTGTAATTGGGTATTTGGGCGATAAAATTGAACAGTATATTTTACAAAACTACCCGCAAATTAATGCCCAGTTTGTTATTCAAACCACAGGTAAAGGCGTTGGGCATGCAATTTGGTTGGCAAAAGATTGCATAAATACCGATGAGGAAATTTTAATTGTTTTTGGCGACACCATTATTGATGCAGATTTAAAAACCATTTGTGCCTATAAAGGAAATTATTTAGGCATTAAAAAAGTAGATGATCCTCGCTTGTTTGGTGTGGCAGAAATAGACAAAGACGGCAATATTATAAGGGTAGTTGAAAAGCCAGATATTCCAAAAAGTAATTTGGCCCTGGTGGGGGTTTATAAAATTGAAAATAGCCAAATGTTACTGGCGTTTCTCGACAATAACCTTGCACAAAAATTAACTACGCATGGCGAGTACACCCTTACCGATGCCATTATGCAAATGATTAATAAAGGTGTTGCTTTTCATTCCTTCAATGTGTCTAATTGGTTCGACTGTGGCAAAAAAGAAATTTTGCTAGAAACAAATTCGCTATTGCTTAAGCGTCTAAATTACGATACTACACAATATGTGTTCGAAAACACCATTGTAATACCACCCGTATTTATTGGTGCTGGTTGCAAAATCACCAACTCTATCATTGGGCCAAATGTATCCATTGGCGAAAATGCCATCCTCAATTATGCAACCATAAAAGAGTCTATTATTGGTCCGTATGCGCAAATAGAATTTGCCATTTTACACCGCTCGCTGATTGGCAATGATGCCTTGTTAAAAGGAATGAGCCAAAGCCTAAATATTGGCGATAGCACCGAAATTAATTTTGGTTAATCCTTTTAATTCAACACCCTAAATCTAATTGTCTCTCCGGTATTCCCTTTCTATCATTTCAATTAACACTTATTTATCAGTGTGGCTTGCTAAACTTATTTCTGCCAACTCCAATATTGCTTCTAATTGTGTAAAGGTGCTATCAAAATCAAATAAATAATAAGTGGGCTTCATCTTACTTAATTAAGTAAAACAAAAAGAGCTCCGCAAATTTGCAGAGCTCTTCTTTTAAATAGTAATATCAATGAATTATTGCTTCAAAAATTTCTGAACTATTAGTCCATTTTCCGTTTGCGCATGCAATACATACAATCCGTTGTTTAATTCAGAAACATCTATGCTGTTTTGCATTACTGCCCCAGAACTGGCTAATCTGCCTGCAAGGTCATATACCTCAAAGCTGCTTGGATTAGCGCCTTCTACAAACAACTTGCTCGAAGTTGGCATTGGATACAACCTGTAACTGTGCGAACTCAGTTTTTTAACGCCAACATTGGTGCCATCATAATCAATTATTACACGCATCAAATCTCTGTTGTTATATAAATCTGGTGTAGTAATCCCGATTAAATTTGTGAGCTTAATATAAAAATCTCTCTCGCCAAAGAAGGTGCTATTGGCTGGTAAGTTGTATTTAAATACCTTTCTATTGGTAGAGTCATAGATATTTACTCCCGGTTGAAAAATCCACTTAAAAGGGGGAAAGTTAAATTCAAAACCATTTCTTGCGCTTCCATCAATGGCAGTAACATCTGCGCCAACTTGAATTCGTAACGTGTCGTTTTTAGGAACCCAAACAACCAATTCAACGCCCGCATTGGTGTCATTGTTGTTCCAATTATCGTAGTCTAAGTTGTTGTTAAACCCAAACTTAATTTGAGCCTGTGCCGCCAACACAGAGCAGAATAAAATGGCTATAAGTAATGTTTTTTTCATTTTCTATTTCTTTATTTTTGGGTTCAGCCCTATTCAAAACCTTTTTTGGAATTACAAGTTTACTAAATTATTTGATGTAAAAAAATCAAAAAAGGTTGCAATCAACGTATCCTAATTTTTTGACCAGGAATAACCGAGTCGTTCATTGGGTGATTCAACTCCTTCATTTCTGCCACACTTACCCCGTATTTTTTTGCAATACTGTAAAGTGTATCGCCCTTTTGAACCAAGTGAAAAACTGGCTCTATGACGCTAGTTGGCGTTTTTATTTCCCCACCATTTTGAACAGGAACCACCACCAATTTTTGACCTATATAAATCTGTTCTGTACTCAAATTATTGGTTGCCATTAAGTCTTTGGTACCCATTCCATATAACCTGGCAATACCATATAATGTTTCACCTTGCCTTACAACATGCACCCCAGGAATAGCTTGAGGCTCTTTGGTATCTGCGCTTGTAATTGCTGGGTTAATAATTAACCGCTGCCCAACTCCTATCGAATCCGATTCTAGTAAATTCAAATACTTAATAGCATCCACCCTAACCCCATATTTCTTTCCAATACCAAACAAGGTTTCTCCTTGCTGTACTGTATGGAAAAAGCTCAAATTCTCCTTAAATGAATGAGTGCTATCTACGCCAATCACTGTTTCTGCGGGCTTTTGTGTTTCTATATTTTGTATAGGGTTATCATAAACCGTTTCATTGTATTGGGTATCAACGGGGCTTATGGCAGGGGCCGCCACCACTAGCTGTGAATCTGGTTTTGCAGCCTTTATAGTATCAACAAACAATGGCGCCTTATTGCGTTTGTTCTTTAAATAAATTTGCTCACCCTCCTTTGGCTCGTTGCCTGCAACCATCAAGTTTCTTTCCAAAAGCTTATCTACTTTAATGGCATAGCGTTGGCTAATCCAATGCATGGTTTGCCCGGTAAAAACAACATGATAAAGGCTATCTGTTTTGGGCTTTTTTGCCTTTAAGTATATTGTATCGCCTGCCACACAAACTGCATCCTTGTTTAAATCGTTGTACCTATACAGCTGGTGCACCTTAATGCCGTAATCTAGCGCAATTTGCGCATAACTTTCATTGGGTTTGGCCACAATTCCTGGCACACCATTGTTCACAAATTCCTTACCATAACTTTTAACAATCTCAGCCTTCTCTTCCTTTAATTCCCTATCCTCTTCCTCACTCAATTTTACTACATCAAATCGGTTCAGCTTGTGGCGTTCTATAAAGGTAATCAACAAATCTGCATATTGCGGGTTTGTTGCATACCCAGCCTTCTTTAATCCTGCTGCCCAAGCTTTATAATCGGTTTGATCCAAATCAAATAAAAAGGCATAACGTGTATTCCGCATCAAAAAATCTGAGTGGTCTCTATAACTATCCATTGCCGCATCATATTTCCTAAAACACTCTTGTGGCGCATCATCATCTTCAAAAAGCGTTTTACCTGTCCAGGTACTTTTACATTTTATGCCAAAATGGTTATTGGCCTCAACAGCCAGCCTACTATTTCCATTTCCACTTTCTAATATGCCTTGCGCCAATGTAATAGATGCTGGTATTTTACTCCTATACATCTCATCTATGGCTGTAGCACTGTATTTTTCAATATACTGCTCCACCGTTGTTTTAGGTGCAGGCAAGGCGTTTTCGGTTTGAGCCAAAAGTTGGCTGCCCCATAAAATTAGTAAAAAGAATAAAGGCGGTTTTCTCATAGTATTTGCACAAATATATAAATCAAAGCAACTACCACCCAACGCGTTTGCCCACATTTACCAGTGGCTGTATAGATTAATAAGCACAACATAAATCATTGTATTAAAAATAAATATAGGTGCCTATTTTTAATTGCCGTCTTTTTTGTAAATTACTTTTTATCGCCTTTCCCTATATTTGTTATCTGTCTTTTTAGGTTTTTATTAAGGCAATAACTAAACTTGCTTTCGTTATTACATTATCATTTTCAAAATATGCAAAGTATACGCAATACCATACTTCTTTTACTCTTCGGCCTTAGTCCATTTATAGGTTCAGCCCAAATACAACAAAAACCTACTTGGGAACTAAAAACCAGCAAAACCGAGGTGAAGGCTGGAGAGGAAATAGAACTCATCTTTGCCTCCAAAATTCAAAAAGATTGGTACATGTATTCTTCCGACTTTAGCGATAGCGTTGGGCCAACAGTTGCATTTTTCGATTTTGCCAAACACCCAAGCTACCAACTTGTAGGAAAGCTAAAACCCGTTGGAAGCCACAAACATTTTGATGAGGTGTTCGAAGGAATAGTTTCAACTTTTGAAGGTAGGGCAGAGTTCAGACAAAAAGTAAAAATACTTCAAGCAAACCCTTTAATCAAAGTGGCTATTGAGTTCCAAGAATGCTCTAAAGTAACGGGCATGTGCGTTTTGTTTAACGACGATTTACAATTTAAAAACATAAAGGTTACTGGTGTTGCCCAAAACGCAACCCAAAATGTTAATGCCCAATCAGCACCAACAGTTTTGCCTAATGCAGATTCTGTTAACACGCAACAAGAACCTAATGCAATTGATACTGCTTCAAAAACAGGCAATGAAACTCAAAAATTAGGTGGTGGCGTATCTGGCAAAAATCAAACATCCCTTTGGGGCTTTTTAGTCTTTGCATTCCTCGGTGGATTAATTGCTGTTATTACGCCCTGCGTTTTCCCAATGCTTCCAATGACTGTTACCTTCTTTACCAAAAAAAGTGAGTCAAGGGCCCAAGCATTGCAACGTGCTTTTTCATTTGGTTTAAGTATTGTTGGAATTTATGCCTCACTTGGTTTGGTATTCGCTTTCTTTGGTTTGGGCGCAGACTTTGGAAATTGGCTCAGCACACATTGGGTGCCTAACATCCTTTTCTTTATCATATTCATTGTTTTTGCCTCTTCATTCTTAGGTATGTTCGAAATTTCCCTGCCACACCAATTTGTAAATTCTATTGATTCAAAAAGCAGCATGGGCTCATTTGCTGGGATTTTCTTCATGGCTTTTACCTTGGTGCTCGTTTCTTTTAGCTGCACCGGTCCCATTGTTGGTTCTTTGCTCATTGAAGCTGTTGGCGGTAATTTTATCAAACCACTTTTAGGCATGGCGGCATTTGGCGCGGGGCTTGCTGCACCCTTTACGCTTTTTGCCATATTCCCTTCTTGGATTCAAAACCTGCCAAAATCTGGCGGTTGGCTCAACTCAGTAAAAGTTGTTTTGGGCTTCCTTGAACTTGCTTTTGCGTTTAAATTTCTATCCATTCCAGATCAAACCTACCATTGGGGATTATTGGACCGCGAAATTTATATCGCCATTTGGATTGTTATTTTCTTCCTCATGGGGCTTTATCTTTTGGGTAAAATTAAATTTAGCCACGACAGTGATATGCCTTACTTAGGTGTGCCTAGAATGGTAATGGCAATAGCAACATTTACTTTCGTTCTTTACTTGTTACCTGGCCTGTTCGGTGCGCCACTTAAAGCATTGGCGGGTTATTTGCCTCCCCAAGAAACTCTAGATTTTGATCTAAGCAAATCAAAGGGCGGTTCGAACCAAAACGCCCATGAAGCAAAAAATGATTTAGGCGAAATTAGGTTCAACAACCTCTTTCATTTGCCTCATGAGTTGCAGGGTTTCTTTGATTACAAACAGGCATTGGCCTATGCAAAAAAAGTAAACAAACCAATATTCATAGACTTCACCGGACACGGTTGCGTAAACTGCCGCGAAATGGAAGCCAATGTTTGGTCCGATAAAGAAGTACTAAAACGCCTTCAAAATGATTATGTAGTCTTAGCTTTGTACGTAGACGATAAAACTGAATTGCCACCAAACGAATGGTATACCAGTACTTACGATCAACGCGAAAAGAAAACCATAGGAAAACAAAACGCCGACCTTCAAATTAGCAGATACAGCGCCAATGCACAGCCTTATTATGTATTGATTGATCCCAATGAAAAAGTATTGGCCGAACCAAAAGCATACGATTTAAATGTTGCTAATTTTGTAGATTTTTTAGAAACAGGCAAGAAAGCTTTCTCTACCAAATAATATTTATTTTCATGAGCAATATCAAACAACATTTCACCGAAGCACATAGCGTACTAGCAGCTTTTTTAGCAGATGACACCAACTTCCAAAACATTGAGGCTGCTGGTAAAATAATGGTTGAATCCATTAAAGCAGGAGGCAAAATCATGAGCTGTGGCAATGGCGGCAGCATGTGCGATGCCATGCATTTTGCCGAAGAACTTACTGGCAAATACCGCAATGATAGGCCAGCAATCGCCGCCATCTCTATGAGCGATGTGAGCCACATGGCATGCGTAGGAAACGATTATGGCTACGATTTTGTATTCAGCAGGTACCTCGAAGCCATTGGTCGCCCCGGCGATGTATTACTCGGAATCTCCACTAGTGGAAACAGCAAAAACGTACTCAACGCCATGGAAGTAGCCCGCAAAAAAGGCATCAAAATAATTGGCTTAACCGGCAAAGACGGCGGAAAAATGGCCAGCAACTGCGATGTCGAAATCAGAGCACCCCATAGCAACTACGCAGATCGCGCCCAAGAAATCCACATCAAATGCATCCACTCCCTCATAGACTACATCGAAACCCACCTCTAGTCATGATGTCCCTCCACACCACCACCCCAGCCTTCAGGCTGGAGCTACACACAGACACTCACACCACCAACCCCAGCCTTCAGGCTGGGGACACACACAGACACTCACACCACCACCCCAACCTTCAGGCTGGAGCTACACACAGTCACTCACACCACCACCACAGCCTTCAGGCTGGGGACACAGACACTCACACCACCACCACAGCCTTCAGGCTGGAGCTATAGACAGAAGCTAATGCAACTAAAAACCCTCTTCCGCAGAAAAACCATCCGCGATATCCTCGCAGATAACGCCCTAGCCGAAAAAAACGGACACCAGCTCCAAAAAACACTCGGCTTTCGCGACCTTACCGCAATGGGTATTGCGGCAATTATTGGTGCAGGAATCTTTAGCACTATTGGCAATGCTAGTTTCAATGGTGGACCAGCAGTGGTAACTTTGTTTATTTTTACCGCCATTGCCTGCGGATTCTCTGCCATGTGCTATGCGGAATTTGCCTCTGTTATTCCTATAAGTGGCAGTGCATATACATACGCCTATGCGGCATTTGGAGAAGTAATTGCTTGGATAATTGGTTGGGCCCTCATCGTAGAATACGCAATAGGAAACATTGTGGTAGCTATCAGTTGGAGCGATTACTTTACTGGTTTAATGGCTGGCTTAGGTTGGCATATTCCTGAGTACTTTGGAATGGATTACCTTTCGGCAAAACGAGGATTTGAAGAGGCTGCCGCACTTTTAGGTTCAAACCAACCACTTACTGCCGCCTTACAAGAGGCCCACACTGCTTGGTCTAATGCACCTGTAATTTTAGGCTTTAAGTTAATTCTAGATTTACCTGCCGTTGGAATTGTACTGGCAATTACTGCATTGATTTTTAGAGGAGTTAAAGAAACAAAAAATGCCGCCAACGCAATGGTTATTATAAAGTTAATTGTAGTTGTTATGGTGATTGTGGTGGGTGCATTTTATGTAAACCCAGATAACTGGAGCCCATTTTCACCAAACGGAATGGAGGGCGTACTCAAAGGTGTTTCCTCTGTGTTCTTTGCATACATTGGATTTGATGCACTTGCAACTACTGCAGAAGAATGTAAAAACCCCAGAAAAGACCTACCTCGAAGTATGGTGGCTTCATTAATAATCTGCACCATACTTTATGTGTTAATTGCCTTAGTACTCACAGGAATGGTAAGTTATACAGAATTAGGCGTTGGCGACCCACTTGCTTTTGTCTTTGAAAAAGTAAACCTCAAATGGATGCAAGGTATAGTTGCCGTTAGTGCGGTTATTGCTATGGCAAGTGTGCTCCTTGTTTTTCAAAATGGCCAACCCCGCATCTGGATGAGCATGAGCCGCGACGGGCTGCTACCTAAAAAATTTAGCGCCATCCATCCAAAATATAAAACGCCCTGGTTCGCAACAATTATTACTGGTATTTTAGTTGCTGTGCCAGCACTATTCATGAACCTAAAAGAAGTAACAGATTTGTCAAGCATAGGAACCCTTTTTGCTTTTGTCTTGGTGAATGCTGGGGTTATTAGAATGGAAAGCCACAAAAGTGAATACCATACTGGCTTCAGAGTACCATATATCAATGGAAAATATTGGGTGCCCGCCCTATTTATTGTGTCTATTTTAGCACTGCTCTTGACTCGCCTAGATGATTTTCTGGTGTTTTTTCAGTTCAACAATTTCTGGCAACAAATTCCACTTCTTTCCTTTTTGATTCTGAGTTTGTTTATGTCTATTTTTAGCTTTAAAAGAAACTATTCATTATTGCCTGTTTTGGGCTTATGCAGTAATTTTTATTTAATGACAGAGCTTGGTTTGAGCAACTGGATTGGCTTTTCTATTTGGTTGGTTTTGGGCTTGATTATTTACTTTTCTTACGGCAACAAAAACAGCTTACTTCTTAAAAAAGTTTCGATTGATTAGAGGCGTTATTCCGCTTATCGACAAATAGTAGCATTTTATCAAACAATTTGAGACTTTCAACTATGGAAACTTGGTGTTGCAAAGTATGGGCTTAGTTTTGTAGCATCAATAACCAAGTCAAATAACCAAATTTTGAAAACAAAACTCCTCATTACCCTTGTATTCTTGTTCTCAGGAATATGCTTTACTCAAGCTCAAAGCCGCAACCACAGCATGAGTGGATACATCAAAGACGCTAAAAATGGCGAAGAATTAATTGGCGCTACCGTTTCCATTCCAGAACTAAAAATTGGCACCACCACAAATGCTTACGGCTTTTATTCACTTTCTGTGCCCCCAGGAAACCATGAAGTTGAAATATCTTACATAGGTTATACTGTTATCAAAAAAACGGTTAACCTTACCCAAGATTTAACCCAAAATTTTGAGCTTTCCGAATCAAAAAAGGAATTAAAAGAACTAGTAATCAAAACTGATAAGATTAATGGCGACAATGTTTCTCAGAACAAAATGAGTGTTGTTAAAATTGATGTAAAGCAGGTTAAAAAAATTCCAATCCTTTTAGGTGAAGTAGATATTATCAAAGCAATTCAGTTGCTACCGGGCGTGCAAGCAGCCGGGGATGGTAGCACCAACTTTATTGTTCGTGGAGGCAACATTGACCATAACTTAGTTTTATTGGATGAGGCAGTAGTTTACAATCCATCTCATGTGCTTGGATTTTTCTCAACCTTTAATGGCGATGCTGTGAAAGATTTCGAAATATACAAGGGTGGCATTCCGGCTCAATATGGTGGTCGTTTAGCCAGCGTGCTAGATGTGCACATGAAAGATGGAAACACCAAAAAACTCGGCGTAACAGGCGGAATTGGTGTGCTTTCTTCTCGTTTAACCATTGAAGCGCCCATCATAAAAGATAAGTCGTCCTTCTTAATTTCAGGAAGAAGAAGCTACTTCGACTTATTTTTCCCGCTTAGGCCAGAATTAAACGATGTAACAGCCTATTTCGGTGATCTGAACCTAAAGCTTAATTATACCTTAGGAAACAAAGACAAATTATACCTGTCTGGTTACTTCGGTAGAGACGATCTGGGCTTTGGAAAATTCTTCGGTTTTGGCTGGGGTAACAAAACCGGCACCTTGCGCTGGAACCATATTTTTAATAGTCGCCTTTTCGTGAATACAAGTTTGGTTTATAGCCGTTACAATTACAACTTCGATATCAATATCAGTGACAACCTAAACTTTACACGACAAAATTTTATTGACGATTTAAACCTAAAGGTTGACTTTAGTTACTATGCATCTGCAAATTCACTTGTAAAATTTGGTGCCAAGGTTAATAATTTTGTTTTCCTTCCTGGTAAAATTGACCCAATTACCAGCGCTTCCATTGTGGCCTCAGATGCACTTCCTAAAAAAAGAGCTGTTGAGCAAGACCTCTATGCCTCGCACAGCATTAAATTGGGTTCAAGATTAACTACAGAATATGGTGCACGTGTTTCAATTTTTTCAAACATAGGCGAAGGAAGAAGCCTTAATTATGTAGGCGGAAAGCCAACAATTGTTGAAAATGGATTTGTTATACAAGCTCCATTCGAAAGCAATAAATATACAAATTATGCCAAAGGTGAAATTTATAATACCAATATAGGGTTTGAACCAAGACTAAATGCAACCTATTTACTTAATTCAACTAGCTCAATCAAGGGCTCATATAACCGCATGTATCAATACATGCACCTTATTCAAAATATCACAGCCTCTACCGGCCAAGAGTTTTGGACACCCAGCGATAATTACATCAAACCCCAAATGGCTGATCAAGTAGCTATTGGCTATTTTAAAAACTTTATGGATAATGCCATTGAATTTTCTGCAGAAACCTATTTCAAAAAAATGAAAAATACGGTTGAGTTAAGAGATGGGGCTGAAATAGATTTCAATGAGGCAATAGAAGGACAAGTAGTTGCTGGCCGAGGCAGAGCTTATGGCTTAGAACTTTTTGTTCGCAAGCAATCTGGAAAAACAACGGGTTGGGTTGGGTATACCTTATCAAAAAGTGAGCGCCAAGCAGATAATATCAACAACAATGAGTGGTATTCTTTCCGTTTCGATAGAACCAATTACTTAACCGTGGTTATCAACCGCGAACTAACAGAGCGCTTGAGTCTATCTGGTAATTTTATTTATGCCACCGGTGAAGCCTTTACACAGGCAAGCCAAAAGTATACCGTTTTTGGCGGCTCCCAGCCTTCTATCTATTATGGTGCTAGAAACAGTGCTAGATTCCCTGCTTATCACCGCGCCGACTTATCTCTAACCATTGGCAGAAAGAAAAGACCAGGTAGGGTTTATAAAAACGAAAGTGATTTAGTCATTGCCGTTTATAATGTTTATGGTAGAAAAAACGCTTATACGCTCAGCTACGAAACAGTTAATAATTTGCCTGTTGTGCAAAAATGGTACCTCTTTACCTTTGTTCCTTCAATTACTTATAATTTCAAATTCTAATTATTATCCCAATAATGAAAAATATACTATTTAGCCTCATGGTAAGCGTATTTGTCTTATCTAGTTGCAAAGAAAAAATTGATATCCAGGTTCAAGACCGCGATCCTATTCTAGTGGTAGAAGCAGAAGTTACTACCGAGTTGGATAGTTCTTACGTTAAGCTAAGTTTAAGCACTAATTATTTTGTAGCTGGTAATCCTCCAAAAGTAACCAATGCTGTTGTGAATGTTAATGGAATACCCTTCACTTATATTCCTTCGCAAGACCTTTATAGACCTTCAATTGGTTACGTTGGCAAAACCGATTCTGTTTATTCGCTATCTGTAAATTACGATAATAAAATATATACTGCTTCTACCAAAATTGAAAGAATGTTTAGGGTAGATAGCTTCTTTCAAACTTGGAAAGAGGCAGAAGGTTTCCTTCCCGCAGGCTATGCTGTGAGTTATTCCGCCTTCGATGACCGACCCTTAACAAAATATACTTATTATGTAAATGGCTATTTTGATACCATCGTTCAACGAGATTCATTTGATGGAAATAAAATTCTTTTTGATAACAGCATTACGCCAATAAATGCGCAATTTAATTTTGAAATTCCCTTTGCCCGCTTTAACTCAGGCGATGAATATATTGCCATTTTCAGATCCATTGATAAAAAAATGAATGCTTTTATAACCGCATTTAACAATCAAAGCCCTGGAATTCCAGGCCCATTTCAAGTGCCGCCCGCTAACCTTCCAACCAATATTGTTGGTGGTGCCGTTGGTTACTTTGCTGGATACGATGTGCAGCGTTGGCGATATAGGGTCAAATAATTTTTATGAATTAATTTGGAATTTTTTCGGCTATTTCACGTTACTAAAACATAGTTTTGTAACATGCGCTTAAAGTCAATTCTGTTTTTCTTACTTTTACTACATTTTAGTGCCGTATTTGCACAAGAAGACAGCACAGATTACGACGACGAACCTAATTATTGGGTCAAACCGTCAAACGACGAAAAATCGAGGTTTGGAATAGTAATGGGTATTCAGGTAAGTTCTCTTTTGGGAACCGCATTGCCAGAAAATAGGCCTTTGATTGGTCTTTTAGGGGGCGCATATGGTCGGTTTAACTTCAAATCTGGCTGGTCTATTCAACAAGAGGCTCATATTTCTTTTAGGGGTGGTAATTTTGTTGCACAAGCCGGAGAAATAAGCTCCATAAAGCTGCTTTATTTAGACTTTCCTTTCATGGTTTTCAAAAGATTCTCTAAAAAAAGCAAGCACCGCTTTGGTGCTGGTGTTCAATATTCAAGTTTAATTAATTCTTACATGTATGTCGATTATGGTAGCTATCCTTTAGGTGCATCACCAAAATTAGATAAAAATGATTGGGCTCCACTTATTGCCTACCAATACCAATTCCCTTTTTTTGCCCTTCAGGGTTCTGCAAAATATGGCCTAAGAAACTTAAACCTTGGGCAGGAATGGCCTGAAAGCGCAAAACCACTCAATAACGGCGGAGTGCTCAATAGCTTTGTAGTTGCTGTTAACATTATTTTTTAATATGTATAGTCGCCAAAAACTAATCTCAGAAATTCAACGCAAAAAATCTTTTCTCTGTGTTGGTCTTGATACAGATATTACAAAAATTCCAAAACACTTATTGTCTGAGCCTGATCCCATTTTTAGCTTCAACAAAGCTATTATAGACGCTACAAAAGATTATTGTGTTTCCTACAAGATAAATACTGCCTTCTTTGAAGCAGCGGGCGCAAAAGGATGGGAAAGCATGCAACGTACTTTTGATTATTTACCTAAAGAGTGTTTCACAATTGCAGATGCTAAACGTGGTGATATTGGAAATACCAGCAACCAATATGCAAAAGCGTTTTTTGAAACGCTCAATGCAGATTCTGTTACTCTTGCTCCTTATATGGGCAATGATTCAATAGCCCCTTTTTTTCAATATCCCGGCAAATGGGGTATCGTTTTGGCCCTTACCTCAAACCCCGGAAGTGCAGATTACGAACAACAAAAAATAGGTGACAAATTTTTATTCGAGCATGTGCTTGAAAATACCTGTAAAATAGGTTCAGAAGAAAACCTCATGTTTGTTGTTGGTGCAACAAAACCTCAAGAGTTTAGTATCATTCGCAAACATGCCCCTAATCACTTCCTCCTTGTTCCTGGAATTGGCGCCCAAGGTGGCAGCCTGCAGGAAGTAGTAAAATATGGAAAATCGGCGGATATCGGATTGCTCATAAATGCCTCTAGAAGTATTATTTATGCTTCATCTGGACTAAATTTTGCTGAGGATGCCACCAAAGAGGCCATGAAACTCCAGCAAGAGATGATGCCATTTATCTAGGTTCGTGTTTTCTTTTTTGAGGGAATAGTCTCATATTTGGTTTTTATATTAATGTGGTTTTTCGAATATCAAACCAATAAAAATGATATAACTATTGACTGTTCGGTTTTAATAAGGAAAAACGATGTTTTGGATTCAACTAATCTTACTACTTGCATTTATTTTAATAGGTGCACAACTAAAGGGCATAGGCCTTGGTATTATGGGGGCTTTAGGCACGCTTATTTTTGTTTATGGGTTTGGCATGCCAGCTGGCAACGCACCTATTGAGGTGATGTTAATTATTCTATGCGTAGTCACAGCGGCTGCATCTATGCAGGTTGCCGGCGGCATGGACTATATGGTTAGCCTCGCAGAAAAATTAATTCGCAAAAAACCTTCACTAATTACATTCATTGGGCCATCTGTTACTTTCCTTTTTACTGCACTTGCTGGTACCGCACATATCACCTATTCTATTCTTCCAATCATTGCCGAGGTTTCTGCAAAAACAGGCATCAGACCAGAAAGGCCATTAAGCATTTCAGTGATTGCGTCCGACTTTGGTATCATTGCTTGTCCAATTTCTGCTGCAACGGTTGCTTTGCTCAACGAATTAAATGGCATTGAAGGCAACACCTACGGGCTTTTAGACATTTTGAAGGTTTGTGTGCCTGCGTGTATTGTAGGCCTTGCTGTTGGTGCCTTTGTAGCCAATTCTCTAGGTAAAGATTTAAAAGACGATTTAGAATACCAAGAAAAATTAAAAGACCCAGAATTCAAAAAGAGTATTGAAGGTAATCAAGAAACAGCAACGAAAGTATTTTCTTTAGCGTCTAAATTGTCGGTGCTGGTTTTCCTTTTGGGTGTTATTGCTGTAGTTATTATGGGAATTATTTTTCCGGCTAACAAAGAATATTTTGAAAAAACACTCCATATTTCTATGGAAAAAAACATCCAGTTAATCATGCTTTGTGTGGTATTAATTAACGTACTTCTAGCAAAAGTAAAAGCACCAGATATTGCTAAAAGTAGCATATTTAGAGCAGGAACCGAGGCCGTGGTAAGTATTTTTGGGGTAGTTTGGATGAGCAACACATTTGTTCTAGCAAATCAAGGTGTTTTAATTGATGGTTTGCAGGGTGTTGTTGGGCAATTTGGGTGGATATTTGCAATTGCCTTGTTTTTTATGGCTGCACTGCTATTCAGCCAAGCCTCAACAGTTAAAACTATTATGCCACTCGGTATCAAATTAGGCCTTTTACAACCATCTTTAATTTTTATGTATCCGGCCGTTGCAGGAATATTCTTTATCCCAAGTTATCCTACAATCATTGCGGCTATTAATTTCGATAAAACAGGTACAACAAAAGTTGGCAAATACTTGCTCAATCATAGTTTTATGATTCCAGGCATAACCACCGCAATTGTAACAGTTATTGTAGCTTATTTTATAAGTTCTGCTGTCTTTTAATCTCTTTTGAATAGTTTATGTGTTCTAAGTGTATTTAAGGCGCTTATTTTTATTAAAAGGGGGTTTAATGGCCTAAGTGTATTTTCATAAAAAAACCTCTCACAAAAATGTAAGAGGTTTTTAAAACCAATACGGCCGAAGGCCGAAAAAAATTTTACCAGCCCAAAATCCAAGCAAACATAAGTGGCGCAACAATAGTAGCATCACTTTCTACAATAAACTTAGGTGTATGTATGTCTAATTTTCCCCAAGTAATTTTTTCGTTTGGCACTGCTCCACTATAAGAGCCGTACGACGTTGTAGAATCACTTATTTGGCAGAAATACCCCCAAAACGGAACATCGGTCATTTCCATATCTTGGTATAACATTGGTACCACACAAATTGGGAAATCTCCCGCAATACCACCACCTATTTGAAAAAATCCAATCCCTTTTCCTGCAGAGTTTTTTACGTACCAATCTGCCAACCAAGCCATATACTCAATTCCAGATTTCATGGTGGTAGCTTTTATCTCATTCTTAATTACATAAGAGGCAAAGATATTTCCCATGGTAGAATCCTCCCAACCTGGAACCACTATTGGTAGATTAGCTTTCGCTGCTGCTAACATCCAAGAGTTCTGAGGGTCAATTTCATAATATTGCTCTAGTTCACCACTCAATAAAATTTTATACATGAATTCATGAGGAAAGAAACGCTCTCCCGCTGTATCTGCATCTTTCCAAATTTTATGAATATGCTTTTGTAACCTTCTAAAGGCTTCTTCTTCTGGTATACATGTATCTGTAACTCGGTTGTAATGGTTTTCTAATAAATCCCATTCATCCTGTGGCGACAAATCTCTATAATTTGGTACGCGCTTGTAATGTGAATGTGCAACCAAATTCATGATATCCTCTTCTAAATTTGCACCAGTACAAGATATAATGTCTACCTTACCTTGTCTAATCATTTCTGCCAGTGATTTTCCAAGCTCCGCTGTACTCATAGCTCCAGCAAGTGTAATCATCATTTTACCACCTTCAGTTAAATGAGTTTCATAACCTTTGGCTGCATCTACTAATGCTGCCGCGTTAAAATGCTTGTAGTGTGTCTCAATAAACTGAGAAATTGGTCCTTTATTCATAATTATTTATTTATTTATTCTGCACTAAATTGATTTAAAAACCTAACATCATTGTTGAAATAAGTTCTCAAATCTTTTACCTCATATTTTAACATAGCAATTCTCTCTATCCCCATTCCAAAAGCAAATCCACTATATTTTTCTGGATCAATTCCACTTGCTTGTAATACATTTGGATCAATCATACCACATCCTAGAATTTCTAACCAACCTGTTTGCTTACAAACATTACAACCTTTTCCCTTGCACAACAAACAACTAATATCCATTTCAGCACTTGGTTCAGTAAATGGAAAATAACTCGGTCTGAACCTAACCTGAACATCTTGCCCAAATAACTCTTGAATGAAATAATATAAGGTCTGTTTTAAATCAGCAAAACTCACCTTTTCATCAATATATATACCTTCTATTTGGTGAAAAAAACAATTGGCTCGAGCCGAAATTGCTTCATTTCTATAAACTCTTCCTGGCATAATAGCTCTGATAGGAACAGTCTGTTTCTCCATTAATCTAACCTGAACCGAAGAGGTATGTGTTCTCAATGCGATGTCGGCAGATATAAAAAAAGTATCCTGCATATCCCTAGCTGGATGGTTTGCAGGAAAATTTAAAGCCGAAAAATTATGCCAATCATCTTCAATCTCTGGACCTTCTGCATAAACAAATCCAAGCTTTTTAAAAATTTCTATTACCTCATTTTCAACAATGGAGAGTGGATGTCGCGATCCATCAAAAGTGGCTTCAGAACTAAGACTTAAATCAATTTTACTATCTTTATCTTTTGAGGAATTACTTTCAAATTGGGATTGAGCTTCCTCCCATTTTTGCTGAGCTTTTTGTTTTACTTGGTTCAATAAAGCTCCCATTTCTTTCTTCATCTCAACCGGAACTGTTTTAAATTGTTCAAACAGCTCATTCAACTCACCTTTCTTCGATAAAAATTTCAAACGAAATATTTCAACTTGCTCATTCTGTTTAATTTCAAATGATTCAACTTGCTGTTTAAATTTTTCTAACTCTTCTTTCATTTCTTTCGTTTTTCTGGAATCAAAGGTAATTCATCCGTATCGTCTCTTGCAAGAGTTTTCAACCAACACAATGTATTATTCTTTAATATATCTTTTAATTTGTTTTATTAGTAAGCATGTGAATAGCGTGGAAAATATTTTTTTCTACCTATTGTTAATATACTTATTAGAATTACTTAACAATTATTTAACGCGATATATATTAGATATCCAATGATTTAAATAAAATATCTACATAAGCAAATAGTGGTTTACACACTACTTTGGGGATAATAAGGTTTACCTATTTATGTTAATCTAAGGTGTAAAAAGTCGCTCTAACTATAACGCTATGCACAATGCGACATTTTACTAAAGTTCTATACAAGCTAAATTGGGTTTATCAACTGTTTTATTAACAGAATTTAAAAATTGTCGCAATTGCTAATATGATTTAAATATCTGATATTTAATTATTTATAATTTTATTTAAATCTATAGTTTGTTCAACATCCCAATAAGCTTTTATGATAATTACTTGGTTATGGTAGAAGACCCTTTCTGCTTGTATCCCTTTTTTAAGATTTCCCCTATCCCAAACTTTATTTTTATTAAGGTCTTCAATAAGTTTTAATTTATAATTGCCTGGCTTTAAATCATTAAATTCCATAGTAGGGCTAAGTTTTGTAGTGTATTCTATAATTACTTTTTCTTCTGGACTATCCTCTACTATTTGGAAAATAAATGGTATTGGTGGAATATTGGTAATACTTAGTAAAAGGTTTCCGAAGTTCTTTGTATTGGGCTTTATAATTGATGTAGAAGTTACTTTGTTATATTTACCATATATATTTTTTAAGGCTGAATCAGCTATGCTAAAGTTATAATTTATTCCTTCCTGAAAAGGATAATACACAACCCATTCAAAATGAGAAAGGGCATTAAAATATTTTGGTTTTAGTACAATAGAATCTTGTTTTAAAACAAGTTGATCAACAGTAAATTTTTCAATAGGTAAATTTGATTTTATATGGATGCTATCATTTGGTTTACTGAGCTCATCAATAGTTAAAACAAAGTCCTTAAACTTACTTTTATTTTTTGTTCTCAACACTGATTTATAGGCAGTATCTGCATATTTTACTTCAAATGAAACCAATGAGGTATCTATCATGTTGGGCAAGTAAATATTAACTGTATCTATATTATCTTTTCCTTTGCTTAAATTAGTGTAATAATCCTTTATTTCAACAGGTTTTATTGTAATGTCTTTTGGCCTATATACGCAAAATTGATATATACCCTTATACCTACTTAAACTATCTATAATTGTATTGTCGTCCTTTATAAAAGGTTCAAATAATTTAATATTTAACTTATTAGTCTCTTCTATTGCTATTATTGGGTTTGCCTCAAATGCGACTATTTCATTTTTTTGATATTTACTATCAGCATTTGCGTCTTTAAACGCCAACAAAATGAATGTATCATTTGGTAAATTCTGTATATTAAATTCACCAGTTTCTTTACTTTTACCGAAATATGCAGGGTAATTTTTATATATGGTTGTATCATTGAAAGTAGTCTTTTTATACAAGCCAATTAATATATCTTTTTCTGGTCTATTGTTAAATGCATAACTTACAATTCCACTTACAGTATTTGAATCTAAGATATTACCAGTAGAAAAAACATAGGAATAATCGGATAGTATGTTTCCTTCATTCACATCCACTATACTGTTTCCAAAATTGATTGTGTAGGTTGTGTTTTTCTCTGGTTTGCTAACCAAAAACTCTATTAAAACTGTATTTCCAAGCGCCTCAATCTTTGGTTTTTCTTTTAATAATGGCGAAATGACTATTTGAGATGGATCTTTTATTTGAATGTTTTCATCAAACTTTAGCGTAATTTTAGCTTGATCAAAATTTATCGATCTATTTTTTGGTTTTTCACCAGTAACCTTTGGGGATACCGTATCTTTTTTTCCTCCTGTTGGCGAAACCTGTTGGGCACAACCAAATAAAAGTAACAGGTAAATAAAGATAAAATAGTTAAGGTTGAGGTTCGGCATGTTTAACTATAAACATTATTGATGAATAATTACCTGAAAACCAAGAAATTATATTAGATATAGTGCCAATAATCCCTCCTCTAATAAAACCAAATTTGTGTTTTTGATGGTATTCACTGCGCATTGATATATAGGGACCATCGAATAGCATTCCTTTTTGCTCCACCACCTCAAACCCATGTTTTTTCATCAATAATTTAAGGCTGTTTGAATTAAAATGATAAAGATGACGTGGAACATCATAGCCGTCCCAAAACGCCTTATAGTGCTTTGAATCCATCGAATTTGAAATTGGTACAGCAATAAACATGGTTCCATGAGGTTTTAAGATGCGCTTTAACAACTGCATCCTTTCTTCTAATTTGTGTACATGTTCCATTACGTGCCATTGGGTGATTATATCGAAAGAATGATCGGCAATCATATTTAACTTATCTTCATTGATTACCTCAATATTGAATTCTTTTTTAACATAATCAATTGCCTCTTCTGATACATCGGCCCCAAGCGCATCAAAAGCACCATCTTTTTTGGTTCCGTTTAAAAAGTAACCCAAGCCACAGCCCAAATCTAAAAGGTTACCTTGTTGATGGTATTTCTTGATGGTTTTTAATTTGTTACCAATACTAAAATTTCTTACCCAATCGTATATTTTGTAAGTTACTCCCAACTCCGACTTATCAGTACCGGCATGGGAAATATATTTATCCGATTGGTAATATCTACCTATCTCTGCTTCATTAGGGCGGGGATTTGTAAACTGTAAGTGACAATTGTTACAAGCCATCACAGTGAAACTTTCACCACTGGCCACATAATCCTTACATTCAAATAGAGGAGTAAAAAGGGTCTCCTTGCATACTGGGCATTGTTCTAATTTTTCCACTTGGCAAAATAAAGGAATTATCTGCCTAAATGCACCATAAGAATTGAAACATCTGAAGGAGATATTCCACTTATTCTTGAAGCTTGTCCCAATGTTTTTGGTCTTTGCCTATTTAATTTTTCACGAGCCTCTAATGAAATCGATTTTACGGATTGGTAGTTGAAGTCCTCATGAATCACAAAATCTTCTAATCGATTCATTTTTTCGACCAGCAGTTGTTCCTTTTCTAAATACCCCTCATATTTCATTAATATTTCTGCCTGCATTAATGTATCTGCCTGATAATTTTCTGTAAAATCAGAAATCAACGGAATGCCCTTTATCATTAAATCAATATTTAACTGAGGCCTGCTCAGTATTTGTATCAGTTTATAGTTTTGGTTTATTGGGCTTGTTTCCAGCTTCTCTAATAGCGGATTTACGTCGTTTGGAATGATGGATGTTTTTGTAAAATAATCTATAATTTTTGAGGTGTCGCTGATTTTCTTTTCAACTTGAGTCAAGCTTTCAGCGCTCGCCAATCCAATTTTATGTGATTTTTCTGTAAGCCTGATATCACCATTATCTTGTCGTAGCATCAGCCTATATTCTGCTCTTGAAGTAAACATTCTATAAGGCTCATCCGTTCCCTTATTTACCAAATCATCTATTAATACGCCAATGTAAGCGTCTGATCTCGACAATACGAATGGATCCTTATCATTGATTTTTAGGTGGGCATTGATACCGGCCATCAATCCTTGGCAAGCCGCCTCCTCGTATCCGGTTGTCCCATTAATCTGTCCAGCAAAGTATAGGTTTTCAATCTTTAGTGTTTCTAGGGTTAGGTTCAGTTGTGTAGGTGGAAAGTAATCATATTCTATGGCGTAACCTGGTCTAAAGATTTTTACCTTTTCAAATCCTGGAATTAGCTTCATAGCCTTAAATTGAACTTCTTCTGGCAATGATGTTGAGAATCCATTAATGTACATCTCTACAGTATTCCATCCTTCTGGCTCTACGAATATTTGATGCCTATTTCTCTCTGCAAACCTGTTTATTTTATCTTCAATAGATGGACAATATCTTGGGCCTAAACCCTGTATCCTTCCGGCATACATTGGAGAATCATCGAAGCCGGTTCTTAATATATCATGTACATCTTGGTTAGTATAGGTTATCCAACAGCATCGTTGGTTTTGAACCGCTTTGGTTTTATTGGAATAGGAGAATTTTTCTGGGTTTTCATCGCCCTCTTGTACCTCCATTTTTGTATAATCTAGACTCCTGCCATCTACCCGCGGTGGCGTGCCTGTTTTCATTCTACCGGCTTCGAACCCCAATTCTAGTAATTGTTCAGTAATACCCTTAGCAGCTTTTTCTCCAATTCTCCCTCCTCCAAACTGCTTTTTACCAATATGAATAATTCCATTTAAAAAGGTACCACTTGTTAAAATCACAGATTTAGATTTTATTTCCTGACCCATTCCCGTTATAACACCGCATAGTTTATTGTTCTCAACCAGAAGACCGCTAACCATGTCTTGCCAGAAATCAACATTGGGAGTCTCCTCTAACATTTCTCTCCAGTATTGACTAAATAGCATCCTGTCGTTTTGTGCCCTGGGGCTCCACATAGCTGGCCCCTTTGACCTATTGAGCATTCTAAACTGAATGGTCGATTTATCGGAAACTATTCCGGAGTATCCGCCAATGGCATCTATTTCTCTCACAATCTGTCCTTTGGCAATTCCCCCCATTGCCGGATTACAGCTCATTTGGGCAATCTTATTCATGTCCATGGTTATCAATAGTACCGAAGACCCAAGATTTGCCCCCGCCGCTGCCGCTTCACAACCCGCGTGCCCAGCCCCAACTACAATTATATCGTATTCTTTAAATATGCTCATTTGAATGTTAGCTCTCTTTTGTTATTTCATTGCAAAGTTAATCTGTCGCCCAACAAGGAACAAATTATACTTTAAATATGTTAATTATTAATTAGTTAGGTTATGGTTTCACGTGGAACATGGTTTTGTATCAAGGCTAAGCATTCATCTTCTTTTGCCCGCATCTCAATTTTTCCAGCATTTGTTTTATCATCATAACCCATCAGGTGAAGCAGGCCGTGTGCCATAACCCTTTTCAGTTCAAGGCTAGGACTCACCTTCATTTGTTTAGCATTATCCTTTACCCTGTCTATACTTATATATATGTCACCATCAATAAGGTTTCCCATGTCAGAAAGGTCGAATGTAATGATGTCGGTTAAATAATCATGATTGAGGTGCTCTCGATTTATTTGTAGCAGGTAATCATCATTACAAAAGGTATATGATAAGCCCACTATTGTGAACCTTTCTTTTTCTGCTATATCATTTAACCAAGCTATGGTTTCTGTTTTGTTTATCCTTGGTCTTTTCTTAATGCTATTGAAATAGATGTTATCTAAGAATTGTAATATTTCCACGTAGATTTACTTTATTGTTTCCTTGACTAATTTGTGCCGTGAAGAAATACACATCTCCACTTAAGATTTCACCCATGTTATTTCTACCATCCCAGCCATTTGAGATATTGTCCTTACTATATTCTAGTCCGCCCCACCTATTGTATATTTGTATAGAACTTTGAAGTAAATCTATTCCCTCACCCATAAATGTAAATATTTTATTATTTCCATTAATGGAAATTGCATTGGGAAAATAGATTCTGCCAGTTTTAATAAAGCAAACGGTATTACTCTTGCTACTTCCAATTCCACTAGATTCATTTGCAATTACATAGTAACAAGCAACAGCCAATGTTTGTTTCTGATCTGTAAACAAGGTATCTATTGCTGTGCTTGTGATTGCCACGAAATTACTAGCTTCAGATACGGTATTGCCTGAAGATCTGTATATTGTATAATCTTTTACTCCATTGTTCCACGTGAAATACCTCTGCCAATTCAGGAGCAGATCGTCTGTATTTTCACTTAGCGTTAATACAATGTTGTTCGACACCTTACTTGTATCTGTTACAATGCCACACATGTTCTTACTCAATAAGTAATAATTATGCGTATTGATATTTGAAACAGAAGCGTCCTCGTACATGTCTTCTACCCCACTAAATGTGTGAACGAATACTGGCGAGGAGATTGAGTTGCTTCTAAAAAGATCGATTGTAGAATAATTTGATATTGCATTTCTTTTGATTTGTAATTCCAGTTTATCGTTGGCATTATTGGTGATTTGTACAATCTCAGTATTGATTGGATTAGAAGATGCACCCATTATAAATTTTTCGCTTCCATTGGAACTTGAACTTACTATTTTGCTACCATTTTTAAATGCCCGCACATAATATTCGTAAGATGTTTTTGAAAGTAAGTTTTTATCTTGGTATTGTAATGTTGTTCCGCCTACCGAATCTATTAGGCTGTATATACCCAATGATTCTTTTCTATATATGTAATAGGATCTAACACCCCATCCTATGTAATCGCTCCATTTGATATTTACAGAATTGATACATGTGTCATTTGTGCCTGTTAAATATATAGTCTGGTGTTTGTAATTACCATAATCTTTCCTGTTATCACAGCTATCAGAACTTGTTATATCATAGCTAAGAGATTTCGTTTTGGGATTAATTGGGGTCAAGTCTGTGTAAAATGTATCTCTATAATTTTCAATCAATCTAGGGTCAGCCCTATCATAATTATATAAGTAATATGAACTGAAATCTGGGGTTTTATTTGAAGCCCAGCCAAGGTAAACTACATTCAATATTGGGTCAACACTTACAGAATCTAGTATTGTTGAATCTGGTTTTTGGTCGTCGATTTTAAGGGTATCCGAAAACCTTGTTATGGTATCTTTACCGCACCTTATTTTGTATTCAATAAAGTATTCCCAATCCTTTACACTTGGAACATTTGAATTTAAATGCAGGTAGTTTTTGTTAGTAGTAACAATGCCAGAATCTATGCCATAAAAAGGAAATGTAGAGGCATCTCTTCCATTGATTTTAATGGTGTTTAGTAGCAAACAAGTATCGGCGTTAATTTGCCAAAATAATTGATTGTTATTTCCCCCATTACAAACCCTTATGAAGTTTATTTTTTGCCCAAAAGCAAATTGAGACAATACAAGTATGAATGATATTAATATTAATCGTTTCACTTTTTACCCACTACCAATTCAACGATGTTTTCTTCTCCTAAGTATTTATTGGCTAATTCTTGTAAATCTGAAGCACTGGTATTGTATAAAACAGAAACAAAGTCTGGGTAATAACTATTAGGCAACTGATAATCTATCATTATCTTTAGTCTATCTGCCAATGAAAACGGGCCGTCTAAACTTCTTAGAAATGATCCTAGGTAGTAATTTCTAGCTGTTTCTAATTCTGTTTTTGGAATTTCTTGGTCCCTAATTACAGCCATCTCTTTGTATATTTCTGCTAAACCACTTTCTCTGTTTTTGGTATTAATATCTGAATCAATATACCATGTTGCAGCCTCTTTATAGGGCTCTAGAACAGAGTATATCCCATAGGTTAATCCTTTGTCCTCCCTGATATTTTTCATCAAACGCGACCCAAAATAGCCGCCAAATATTAGGTTCAAAAATTGTAAACGCCTGAAGTCTTCATGAGTTCTTCCTATGCTGAGCTTTCCAATTCTGATGGCAGATTGAACAGAATCATTTTTTTCAATGAAAAATTTGCCTGTTTGAGAAACAATTTCAGCATGATTTTTTTTACCCGATGGGCCAATAAAGTCAATGTTTGAAACCAAAATGTCTATTTGACGCAAAGCCTCTTCACTATAATTACCCGAAAGCATCAGGTATTTTAAGCCATTTTTATAGTGGTTTTGATGGAAGGAAACTAGGCTGTCTCTGTTTGTTTTTTCAAGATCTTCCTTGCCCGAAAAAGACGCGTAAGGATGCTTGTCGCCGAATAGATTTTTATAATAATGCTTTCGGCACAGGTAGCTGTTCTTTTTTTCATTCACCAAAAGCTTTTGTATGCTATTTTTTTTCTGAATATCCAGTTCCCTTTCCGGAAACACAGATTCTGTGATTGCCTCTAAAAATAAAGGCAGGCAGTTTTCAAGGTGTTTTTCTAGACAATATAAAGTGGCAACTGCATCATCAGGGTTGCTGCGCGTTTGGAAATAAGAACCATAATAATCTAATGATTCTGCCAAGTTTAAAGCGCTTCTGTTTTTAGTTCCTTCACTGAGCATGCTAGCTGCAAAAGCAGACTCTGCAATTTTTAATTGCCTAATTAATCCTGCATCAAATATAAAGTCTAGTCTAATTACCGGCTGAGAACCCGCTCGCAAAGAGTATAATTTAAATCCATTTTTGGTTTGCAGGATTTCATAATCTGGAAAATGTAAGCTTTCAATCAAATGAAACTCAGGGGCTATTTTTCTGTTGATACTCATATTTTTGCGTGGTAATAAAGGGTTGAACAATTTTGCTCTTGGAACATGCTTTTAGCCACTTTCATGAGTGATTCTGGCGTAACTGATAGGTAGTGGTCTATTTCATTGTCAACAAGTGTAATGTCGCCTAAAAACTCCGCAAATGCCAATTTCATTGCCCTGTTTAGTACGCTCATGTCGCCAAACAAAACATTGGTTTCTGTTTTGTTTTGTACCTTGGTAAATTCATTGAGGTTTACTGGATTGTTTTTTATGAATTCAAGTTCTTCAAGAATTGCCGCCTCAGCTGTTTCAAAAGAAACACCCTTCATCAATTTGCCCTCAATTAAAAACAAACCAGGATCAGCATCTCCAGTAATGTAGGTATCTAATTCGCTAAAAAGCCTTTTTTCTTTTACGAGTTTATTGAAAAATCTGGCCGACTTTCCTGCGCCAAGAATATCAGATAAGAGGTCGCAATTATAATAATCCGAATCTTGCCTTCCCCCCATGTGGTAGGCCATTACAATCAAATCTAGTGGAACATCATTGTAAACATGTTCTTTTCTGGCTTCTTTTTGAACAGGCTCCTGTTTGTATACATTGATAATTGCATTTCTATTTGGAATAGGTTCAAACCACTTTTTGCACAAGCGCATTGTTTCTTCGAAGGAAATATTTCCAGCAACAACTAAAATGGCATTGTCTGGTGAATAATAATTATTGAAAAAAGCTTTTACCTGATCCAAGTCTGCATTTTCAATATGTGAGATTTCCTTTCCTATGGTTGACCAATTGTAAGGATGTATTTTGTAAGCAAGTGGCAAAATCTTCAACCAAATGTCACCATAAGGCTGGTTTAAATAGCGCTCCTTAAACTCTTCAATAACTACATTTTTCTGTACATCTAGACTTTTTTGGTTAAAATCTAGGCTCAACATCCTATCACTGTCTAACCAAAAACCGGTTTCGATATTATTTGCAGGAAGGGTAACATAATAGTTGGTAATATCGTTGCTCGTAAAGGCATTGCTTTCTCCGCCAGCTGCTTGAAGCTCGGTATCAAACTCTTTTACATTTTCTGAACCCCCAAACATTAAGTGTTCAAAAAGATGCGCAAAACCTGTTTTATGGGGATCCTCATTGCGCGAACCAACCTTGTAAAGTATATTTAATGCACACAATTGGGTGGCATCGTCAAAATGATGGATAACGGTTAAACCATTATCTAGCTTAAATTTTTGGTATTGAATCAAAGGAGTATTATTTGTTAGCACAAATATAGTTTAGCCCCAATAGGCAAATACCACCTGCACTTCACAACATTAACTCCTAAAATGTGAATTGTATTTGTTATACCTCACCTTCCCATTTAGCAATAACATAGGTTGCTAGGCAGTTTCCAACAACATTCAAAGTTGTTCTTCCCATGTCCATTAGCGCGTCAACTGCCAGTATGGCAAACGCTTTGGTTGGATCAAGCCCAAGAGAAGAAACAGTACTTACGAGTATTAGAAATGAAGCCCCCCTTACCCCAGCAACTCCTTTGCTGGTTAACATGAGCACCAAACACATTTGAATTTGTTGGCCAATTGTTAAGTCTATGCCAGAAGCTTGAGCAATGAAAACAGAAGCTAGAGAAAGGTATAAAGTAGTTCCATCCAAGTTAAAACTATATCCCGTTGGCAAAACAAAGGCTACTACTTTTTTAGGTATGCCCATTTCAACTAATTTTTCCATGGCTTTAGGCAAAGCGGCCTCCGAACTGGCAGTTGCAAAAGCAATTGAAACAGGCTCGGTAATGGCATCCATAAAACGTTTAAATGGAAGCTTAACCATTAACCCGATTGGCACAAGCACTAATGCGACAAATGCGAACAAAGCAGCATAAAGCGTGGCAACTAACTTTAATAAGCTGCCAATTACACCTATGCCCATACTTGCAACAGAATAGGCCATAGCGCCGCCTACCGCAATTGGCGCTAAAAGCATTACAATGTTGGTAAACTTAAACATTACCTCACTTAAACTCTCTGCAAACATTAGCATTGCAGCTTTTTTCTCTTCATTTTTTACCATAGCCAATCCAATTCCAAATAAAATGCTAAATACCACAATTTGAAGTATTTGGTTATCGGCAATAGATTTTGCAATGTTTTCAGGAAAAATATCTAGGATTACATCATGGCTTTGTTTTTGGGCAAGGAGCGTGTTGGCCTTTTCAATTTGTGATGATTGTGCCTTTAGCTCTGAACCCACTCCAGCCTTCGTAATATTAATAGCCATTAAGCCTATCACTAGTGCGACAGTAGTTACAATTTCAAAATACAGGATAGATTTTAAACCCATTCTGCCTACTTGTTTGATATTGGAATGACCAGCAATTCCAACTACCAATGTTCCAAATAGCAAGGGAGCAATGATTGTTTTAATCAACCGTAAAAAAATATCACTAAAAATGCGAAAGTTTTTTGCCATTTCAGGAAAATCGGTTCCGATTGAAATGCCAATGAACATGGCAACCAAGATCCAGGCGGTTAATTTCCTTTTTTCATATGCAAACCAGCAAGCTAGGGCTAGCGCGACCCAGCGTAAAAAAGCAGTTAAGTATAAATTTATTGAATAAGAATATCCTTGGCCATTTGAAAAGGAATAACTGATATTTGTTTTATCTCCTATAAAATACAGTATACAAAATAATCCTAGAACAGATAACGTTGCAATGAGTAATCTTTTTATCTTCATGTATCAAACTTACGCAGGAATTCATGAAAAAAGAAAATTCGCATTAAACCTATTGAAAAATTATCAATCACACTAAACACAAACCAAATATAAACTAAAATGAAAAAACTATTTAATTGGGGAATACTAGCTATGGTAGTTGGCTCCCTTCTATTTGTTGGATGTAAAAAAGACAAGGAAGAACCCGATGCTGATTTAGTTTCTGCTGAAGACCAAAGCCAAGGAGAAATGGTCTATGATCAAGTTTTTAAGCAAGTTGATATAGCGGCGAATGATCAAGGCCTAAAAAAAGGCGGGTATCCAATTATTATGATTGATACAAATTCGTCTCCTCGTAACATGGTTATTGATTATGGTAGCGTAAACTATTTATGTACTGATGGAAATTATAGAAGAGGAATTATAATGGTTTCTTGGACAGGGAAATACAGAGAGCAAAACACTATTATTAACATATCGTTTAACAATTTTTATCAAAACAACAACCATGTAGAAGGAGTAAAAAACGTGACCAACATGGGTAGAAATGAAAATGGAAAGCTAAAGTTCTCAATTGTAGTAAACGGAAAAATTACAAACACAGATGGTCAAACACATCAATGGAACAGTATCCGCACTCGTATTTGGTTAGAGGGAGAAGGAACGCTATTGGTTTCAGATGATATTTATGAAATTAGTGGAAATACCAGCGGGGTTAATAGAAATGGACTAAGTTACACCGCGTTAATAACCAGCAATTTATTGGTAGATTTGGGGTGTGAATATCGAATTACCAGTGGAATTATAGAATTAACCCCAGCAGGCAAAGCAAAAAGAACCATTGATTTTGGTTCAGGCAATTGCGATAAGCTAATCAATTTAATAATTAACGGGAAAACCTATACAATCGAAAGAAGGAAATAAGATTGCGAAGTGAATTGGAATAGCCAGCATTTTAAGCTTAATGGTTTAGGGTGCTGGTTTTCTTTTTGTGGATAAACTAGGATAAATGCTTAAATAATAGCTATCTTTGCGGGCTATATAATTAACAAAACCCGTTATAGTGGCCATTTCGAATTTGTGAGCACAAGAAAATGGTAGAGAAGATGGGTTTGCAAATGAAGGAATAAATAAAAATGAAGAGAGAAAGTTCAGGCAATAAATCGGGAAGGCCAAGATCAAATTCTAGCGAGCCTAGAAAAAGCAGTTCACCAAGAGGAGGTTCAGCACCTACTAACAGGAGAACAAATAGCAGCGGAGGAGCCGCGCCATACAGAAAACCCAATTCGGGAGGTGATTTTTTTAAGAAAGATTCAACCCGCAAACCATACGCAAGCAGAGGTTCAGAAGATAAACCTTACGATAGAAAGCCAAGAACTGGCGGGGATTATAAAACGAGTGCTACGCGCAAGCCATACGCAAGCAGAGGCTCAGAAGATAAACCTTACGATAGAAAGCCAAGAACCGGCGGGGATTATAAAACGAGTGCTACGCGCAAGCCCTATGCAAGCAGAAGTTCAGAGGACAAACCATACGATAGAAAGCCAAGAACCGGCGGGGATT
>CAMCJW010000003.1 GCA_945875195.1 Chitinophaga pinensis
ATTTGAATTTTCGCAATTGCAAATAAAATTTTAACCCAATCATATAAATAAAATCGGCCTCCTTTGCTTTCATTGATTTTTGGTAGGTTTGGTTTTTGTTAAAAGAGGGATAACTGGCATTGTATCTTTCAAAAACGAAACGTAAAAGAAATCTAAGTTCGCTTTTTGTCCTTAGGTTAATTTTTACTTCATTAATAAAGCCTTCAGTATTGTTATCGGCAACAAAAAAGGTATAAGGAAATTGGCGGTTTAGTTGCTCATCATAGGTGCCTTTACCTTTTTTCTTTCTATCCCCTAATTTTGCATTCAAATTTAAACTTAGAGCCATTAACAACAAAATCAATATACTTGGCCAAACTAAAAACGTTTTTAGGTGTAAAATTTTCATAAGTGCTTATTTTTTATATCTTAAAAATAACCATGTGTTAACACTATCAAGCTTATATTTTACAAGGCCGATTTTTCTGGTGTAGTAACACGATTGACCTTCAGAATTTAAACGATTCGCATTAGCATATATTGAGTCTGGTGTAACTACTTCTTCAAAAAGTAGTTCATGCCCAGCTATATCAAAATTATAGCTATACCTGTAGGAATAGAACATTCTAAAATTTATATTTCTTCCATCCATTTCCACCCGAAAATAGTATTCGCCGTTTGCAGATTTGAACCCTTGTTGGAGGTATTCTATTTTTTCGTCATCGCAACAATCGCAAGCTCCAACTCCTTTATAAAATGGATATTTATATTTTTCACCAAAAAAAGTTAGTGTGTCGTTTTCTATAGGTCTATAAAAATGAAGAGTATCCAATTCTTGATAAGGATACCAACTTTGGTATATTTTATACCTTTGTTTTAAAATCTCACCCTTTTCACAATCTGGTTTGCAGCTATGCATTATTAATATAAAAGACATTAATATTAGGGCATTTGCAATTCTTATTTTTTTGTTCATTGGATTTAATTGAAAAAAAGTAATCTGGTAATAAGTAAAGTTCTTGAGGTTCTAATAGGCTTGTATTTTTATTCTGAACCAAATATAATTAGAAAATTTACCATAACCCAAAAGTCGCAAGTTAATTCGTCTTTTTCTAATATGAATATCTAGACTGCGCTTATAGATTTAATAGTGCTAGTGATCAACAACTAATTTGAATGCGGATAAACACCAATTTGGGTCAGCAAAACCAAAGCTTGTTTTTACGAGGTTAGTTTGCGACTTTTGAATACTTTTGAAATAGAAACTCATGAAATCATTTTTAAAACTTAGCACTTTGGTACTTTGCATATTAACTTTCACCTCTTGCGAAAAGGCCTTACAAGCTTTGGAAGAAGCTGGATTGAGCAATGAGGAAGTAATTGAAGGATTAAAAAGCGCCTTGAATGTGGGTAGCGATACTTCTGTAACTACGCTTGCCAAACTTGATGGTTATTACAAAGATGAGTTGGTGAAAATATTATTGCCCGAAGAAGCGCAACCAGTTTATGCAGTAGTAAGTAGCATTCCAGGTGGCAATTTGCTATTAGACAATGCCATTCAATCTATCAACAGAGCGGCAGAGGATGCGGCTCCAGAGGCCAAAGTTATTTTTAAAGATGCCATCACAGGCATTACCATTGCAGATGGATTTACTATTTTAAATGGTGGAGATACTGCTGCAACAGTATATTTATCTAGCAAAACATTTACGCCCTTAACAGATGCCTTTGCACCTAAAATAAATGCCTCCTTGTCTAAGCCACTTATTTTTAATACCTCGGCAGAAGAGTCGTACTCAAAGCTTTTGAACGCATACAATACTGCTTCATTGGGTGGCATTTTATGGCCAGAAATTAAAACCAATTCCTTGAGCCAACATGTTACCAAAAAGGCTTTAGATGGCTTATTTATTAAAGTAGCCGCAGAGGAAAGAAAAATTAGGCGCGATCCTTTGCACCGAGTAAGTGAAATTCTTAAAAAGGTTTTTGGTGGATAGTTTTACAACTTCTCCAAAATAAATCGGGTCATTCTATCATATAGGTGTAAGCGCGTTTTGGCGCCGCCAATTCCATGGTTTTTGTTTGGGTAAAATTCTGAATCGAACTTCACTCCCTTCTTGATCATTTCATCTACCATTTCAACGCTGTTCTGAAAATGCACATTGTCGTCGGCAGTACCATGAATGAGCAGGTAATTGCCTTTTATCTTTTCAACATGACTAGTAGGTGAATTGGCATCGTAGTTTGAACCATTTTCTTGCGGAGTACGCATAAAACGTTCGGTGTAAATATTGTCGTAATAGCGCCAATTGGTCACAGGTGCCACTGAAATGGCTGCTTTAAACACATCGGCTCCTTTGCTAATTCCCAAGCCTGCCATATAGCCACCAAAACTCCAACCCCAAATACCCATGCGTGTTGGGTCAACATAAGCCAATTTGCTTAGTTCTTTGGCCGCAAAAATTTGGTCTTCAATTTCTAATTTACCTAAATTGAGATAAGTGCTTTTCTTGAATGCCTCACCTTTAAAACCTGTGCCTCTCCCATCAATTGAAACAATGATGTATCCTTTTTGGGCAAGCATTTGGTACCAAAAGTAATTGCCTCCACTCCATCTGTTCATCACAGTTTGCGAACCCGGACCACCATACACATACATGAGCAAAGGATGCTTTTGTGTGCTATCAAAATTGGGTGGCAATAGGGTAAATTTATTCATATCCTGACCCAATTCATTTTTCTGAGTAGCAAATTTAACTTCCGATAATTGGTAATCTTTTAATTTTTCTAAAAGTGCCTTATTGTCTTCTAAAGTCCTAACCAATTTGCCAGAAGCATTGCAAAGGCTATACACCGGAGGTGTGTTCATGGTACTCACAATACTTAAAAAATAGGTGAAATCGCTATTAAAACTTGCCATGTTCCAACCCTTGGTATTGGTGAGTTGGGTTTTACCTTTGCCATTTAATCCTATTACATAAATATACCTTTCAGCCGCATTTACTTCCGAAGATGAATAGTATAGTTTTTTATTCTTTTCATCTATTCCAAATACCTCATCAATATCATAATTGCCTTTGGTAATTTGTTTGATTAGCTTTCCTTTTAAATTGAATTGGTACAGGTGATTGAAACCATCTTTTTCACTGCTCCATAAAAAGGTTTTGCCATCGTTTAAAAAGTTTAAGTTGTCTGTGATATCAATATAATAAGGGTTTTCCTCAGTTAATATCACATTGGTCTTGCCAGTTTTAGCATCTGCAATGAGCAATTCAACTTTGTTTTGAAGGCGATTCAATCTTTGAATACTTAATAGGTTATTGTCTTTTGTCCACTGCATTCTTGGTAGGTAAATATCGGTTTCATTGCCAGTTTGCATTTCTGCAATCAATTCCGATTTGGTATCGTACACAAAAATATTTACCAATGAATTTGCCTCACCAGCTTTTGGGTATTTAAACTTTTCTTGTTTAGGGTAAAGGCTTCCGTAAATGGCCATTTCATATTCTGGCACCTTGGTTTCATCAAAGCGGTAAAAGGCCAATTTATCGCTATTGGGACTCCATGCAAAGCCCTTCCAGATGGCAAATTCTTCTTCGTAAACCCAATCGGTACCACCATTGATAATGGCATTTTCTTTGCCATCTTTGGTTACTCTTGTTTCTGTATTTGTAATAAAATCGTAGTAGTACAAATCATTGTTTCTTACAAAAGCCATTTTGGTATTATCAGGAGAAAGTGTGGCATAACGTACTTTTTCTTTCACTGGGTTCAAGAGTTTTTTTGAACCCAAATCATAAATATAAAATATACTTTTACTGCTGTGCCTATAGATACTTTCGGTTTGGGTTTCAATGATTAATTTCTTTTCATCACCCGACCATGAATAATTATACAAGCTAATGGCTACACCATTGTTGGCACTGGTTACATCGGCTATTTTCACCAGTGTATCTACTACTTTTCCTGTTGCAAATTCAAAGCGCAAGAGATTTTGTTGGTTATCTAAATTACAATAATACCTGCCATCTATCATGGAGTTAAATCCAGCCACACCCTTTGCCGAAAAAGAACCTTTTGTCCAGATATCTTCTAATGTAATTTGTTTTTGAGCAAAGGTTTGGTTCGAACCAAAAAAACAGAGGAGTAAGAGTGTAAATACTATTTTTTTCATACTTAAAAATTTATCCAAACCTAAATAAAAAAACCTAGAAAAAAGTACCGTTTATACTTATCTGGCCAATTTATAGGACCAATAAACTATTTAGCATCGAGGATTGTTTAAATGTTGACCTAAAGTTTTGGGCAATAATTAAAGATATTTGTACTATGAATTTTCAGAAAATAAGGGAACAAGACCTCCTTCAATTCAAAGAAATTGTTGGAGAAGAATATGTATTAGTTGATTTGAGTAGTCTTGAACCCTATTCGCATGATTATACAGAAGACCTATCTTTTTTCCCGGAAGTAGCATTAAAACCAGCCAACGCAAAAGAGATAGCAGCCATATTATTATACTGTGATACAAACAATATTGCCGTAACACCAAGAGGAGCTGGCACTGGCTTAAGCGGAGGCGCGTTGGCTGTTTATGGAGGTGTTATTTTGAGCACCGAGCGCTTAAACAAAATTATAAGCATAGATGAAAGAAACTTCCAAGCCATAGTAGAACCTGGGGTTATCAATGAAAGGCTTCAGGAAGCAGTGAAGGAAAAAGGCTTGTTTTACCCACCAGATCCTGCTAGTAAAGGAAGCTGTTTTTTGGGTGGAAACATTGCGCATAGCAGTGGCGGACCAAGAGCATTGAAATATGGCACCACGCGCGATTACGTTTTGAACCTAGAAGTAGTTTTGGTGAATGGAGAAATAATTATGACAGGTGCGAATACGCTTAAGTATTCTACAGGGTATAACCTCACGCATTTGATGATTGGTAGTGAAGGCACTTTGGGTATTGTAACCAAAATCATTTTAAAACTAATACCTACTCCCAAAAACACGTTATTGTTATTGGCACCTTTTGCTTCACCCGAAAAAGCTTGTGAGGCTGTGAACGGCATATTTTTGGCGGGTTGTAATCCATCGGCTTGTGAGTTTGTGGAGCCTGATGGATTTAGGTTATCTGCAGCCTTGTTACAAATGACCTTTGATATTCCTGAGGAGGTTAAAGCTTATTTGCTCATTGAAGTAGATGGCAATCATTTTGATCAAATGATGAAAGAATGTGAAACCATTAGTGAGGTTTTATACACCCATCAAGCCATAGATGTTTTGTTTGCAGAAACCGCCAATCAGAAAGAGTATTTTTGGAAATTAAGAAGAGGCATTGGCGAAGCCACCAAACACAATAATACCTACAAAGAAGAAGACACAGTGGTACCAAGAGCTGAGCTACCCATCTTATTCCATGGTGTAAAAGAAATTAGCAAGCGTTATGGGTTCAGGACGGTTTGTTACGGACATGCAGGAGACGGCAATTTGCATGTAAATATTTTAAAAGATGAATTGAGTGACGAGTTTTGGAACAATGAATTAAACACTGCTATTATAGAAATATTTGAACTATGTAAACAGCTCAATGGCACCATTAGCGGTGAGCATGGCATTGGATTGGTTCAGCAAAAATACATGAAGGTAGTAATGCCCGAAACCAATTTGGCCTTGATGCGTGCCATTAAGTTTGCGTTTGATCCAAAAGGAATTTTAAATCCGGGAAAAATATTTACAAAAGAAAGTTAAGCACTAATTGAGTGCTTTTCATTCTTTAACACATTGGCATGAGTCCACTCAATGGTTTGTTGGAAAGGGCTTGTTCTAACTTGACAATCGGAAATATTGCAGATAGCACAGCATGAAGGTATGCAAGGATCTGCATGGATAAACAATTCTATATCCTTGTGAAATTTATTGGCTACCAAATAATCTATGGCCGAAACCTCCTCATGTGCCTTTTCTAAATTCCAGTAATAAGGTAAAGTTACATGCGCATCTATGTGGTAATTTGAACCATATTTAACCACTCTTAGGTTATGAATATCTATCCATTCCTTTCTGCGATTGAGATTTAACATGGGAAGCAATTCTTTTAAGATTTCCTCATCCGCTTCATCCATTAAACCAGCAATAGATTTTCGGATCAAACCATAACCCGTATATAAAATGAGTGCGCCCATACCCAAGGCAATTACTCCATCTAACCAGAGAAAATTGGTAACCTTTACTAGGATCAAACCAACAATTAAACCGAGACTGGTATAAGTATCGGTTATTAAATGTTTGCCATCAGCAATCATTACACCTGCTTTATTTGCCGTACCAATTTTAACCAGGTACTTGCCCATGATAAAGTTAAGCAGACCAGAAAAAGCAATCAGGTAAATACCCATATCGAGTTGTTTTATCTCTTGAGGTTTTATGAAAGAATGTACAGCCTCAAACAAAATATAAAAGGCAGCTAAAACAATCATTCCACCTTCGAACCCAATGGAGATAAATTCTATTTTACCATGACCATAAGGATGATCTAAGTCCTTGGGCTTTTGCGATAACCACAAACTATATAAGGCAAAAGCGCCCGCAGCCACATTGATAATAGATTCAAGGGCATCACTTAAAATAGCATTACTTTGCGTGAGCAAGTGTGCTAAAAATTTAATGAGCATTAATCCTACACCTAGTATTAATACAATAAATTGAACGCGAAGAAGATTTGGATTTTTATTCACTAGGGTCAAAAATACAAAAGGCAATCCAATGGATTGCCTTTTATAGTATAATTTAAATCAGTTTAATTAATCAACCAACATTCTGCGTGAGGTTTTGAAACCATCTGCTTCTACAGTGTAAATGTAAACACCAGTTGGTAGTGAGCCTAATTGCAAATCTAATTGGCTATTACCAGAAGGGATGTTATTGAATGAATGGTTATAAACTTCTTTTCCAACTAAATCTATTACCGATACTTTCACATCAGTTCCACGAGTGAAGCTAACTGGAATGGTAGTATTGCCATTAGTAGGGTTAGGATAATTTTGACCAATTACGAATAATTCATTTTTAGCTTCTGAAATACCTGTTAGCGATCCAAAGATATCTGCAGTATCTACAACCAGGTACATAACATCATGGATACCGGCAGCACTTGGATTGTCAGTTGCGTCATATCTTCCAATGCTAAATTTTTGTAAGAAAGTAAGGTGTAAACGGCCATCTACTTTTCTAGATAAAGAGCCAAAAATTTGCTCTGTATTAAAGCCAATCCACGCAGTTAAGTTTTTAATATTGCTCCAAGTTTTGCCACCATCTTTAGAAGTTACGCAATAAATATCGCGGAAATTTTTACTATCTGTAGAAATATCGTCTTCTGTAAGTGAACTAAAAATTAGGTAAATATATCCGTTATCACCAATGGCAGAAAAAGGCATGGTGGCAATTGAATTGTTACCATATTTTGTACCAGTGGCATTCCAAGAAGTAGCCAAATCAAGCGTTCCATTGTTGTTTTCGTCAGGCATACCACCCACAACTTGAATACTATCTATTGGAGTATTATCAGACCAGTAGCGAATTTGATTTTGACCAGGGAAATAACTAACAGAGTTATCATCAATATTTGCATCTAACACTCTAGATAAAGCCCAAAAGCAATGAGCCACGCCATTTGCATCAATACTAACATTAACTGAACCATCATTTGAATAGGTTGTATCAAATAATGTTTTATAATTATAAGCAGGCACTGGGAATGAATCTATAATAGTTCTTGTCCAAGTAGCACCAGCATCAGAAGATTTATAAAGTGATAAATCATCTGTTAAACCACCCACCAAAATGGCAACATTATTTCCATTTGCATCAATTGAATAATTGTCACCACCTCCGCTATAAACGCGGTCGCTATTGTAACCTGGTAATAATTGATTTTTAACTAACCAAGTATTGGTACTAAATTGGTACCTAGAATAAACTTGAGGAGTTCTGATACCATCAATAACAACTCTGTTTGGTTGTGAAGAAGAAGAATCAGTAAAGGAACCGTAGGTAATCATGTAATCTCCAGAAATAGCTGTTTGAACCCATAATACTCCTGGACGAGTGCTTGAAGTATCTAACGCATTAGTTGAAGTCCAAGTGCCAGGACCAACGCCTGCTTTGCGATTAAAAAGGATACCACCAGCATTACCTGTTGCCGCATCTACTTTGTGAGAAGTAATAATTTCCTCATTGGTAGTTGGGTTAAATACATAGCAAGGAAAACCAGTTCTAGAAGGCTCAATTCTAGTGGTTGGCTTTGCGCCCCAAGTAGTGCCATCAAAATGATTGTAGCCTGAACCTCTTGTTGAATAAGGTGCTGGATCTGAACTAAACGTCCATGCTGCCGAAACTTTACCGCCTGGTAATAATTGAATACGACGGTAAACAGAAGCATTGGTTTGTTGGTCGTTTTGTGTTTCACCAATTTTGGTTAGGAATGATTTTTTTCCTAATGCTTTAAATTCAATATTTGGACCAGAAGTTGTGGACGCAGGTGGTGTTTGAATTTTTTCTTGAATTTTTGTCGCCTGACGACTTTCGTTTTGACCTTTGAATGTTAATGGCTTTTGTGCAAAAGCACTAGTTGCCATTATAGAAAGCGCCATTAAGTAGATTTTTTTCATTTATTTTTTGTTTAAGTATTTAAATGTTAGATTTCAAAATTATAAAAAATGCTCATAAAAAAAAGTTTTAGTACCGAAATGTTAAAAAATTATTACAATTTAATTACCCATATTTTCGAAACAATAAACTACAGCAGAACAAACACACTTAATAAATAACAGAATCCAATTGTGTGCCTTCATGCTAAAATTGGATAGTCTTTGCGGTGAAAAGGTTATAAATAAGTTAATTCGTATTCAATTTCATGTGGGGCGGGTTTGGTTCCTCCAAAATAAGCAGGCAATAACCACCCTTTTATGCTCGGTACGTTTTGCTCAAATGACTCAATAAAGAAAGGAGGACTTGAACTAGAAACATCAGCAACCGAGTATTTTACGTTACCTTCTCCGGGAACAATTGATAATACATAATCCCTATTTAAATCTAATTCAATAGGATTAATGCCTAATGTTTCAGCATAGTTTCTTATGCCATCACTATAAAAGTATGGTGTAACTTCTATTTTATATATGATAGGATTAAATCTCCATCCCCAACGAGAACTATTTTCATGGGCTTGCGATTGTTTGATTAGTGGAAAGAATCCCCAGGATGCTCCTGCTGCTAACTTATTCCAATCTAACTGGTCTCCACCATCTAGATTATACCTACAACTATCTGTAAACTTTAATTTACAAATTACTGCACCATTTTTCAAACCAAATCTGGGTAATAATAGTGGTTGGTTGCTGATATGGCATTTGGCCTTAATTTTTACTAACATATATTTGTGTTACTTTAAAATACTGACAACTTATTTCAATTTAATTGCTTGCTTATTTCAAACTGATTTAATCCAAATTTTTGGGTAGCCATAACTGCAAAGTCATTAAAAAAATCTGTATATTTATGGCAGATTATTATAGTATTGTTGCTGTAATTATTTACTTACTCTATTTCAGATTACTTTACCTAATTTACCAGTGAAGGGCGATAGAAAATCTTAAAGAGTAATTCTTTCATCAATTCGCTATCACCAAAAGAATTTTGGTTCACACCTTTACTTTTTAAGTCGTATTCTGCTACCAAAGTCATAACCTTTTCGAGTTCAATTAAACTAAAATTGGCAGTTAACTTCTCAAAATCTCTTACTTGTCTGAACCCAATGCCCATAGCCATCATTCCTTTTTGGTCTTTTACTTGTGCTTGTTTCATAACAATCCCTTTCATAAAAAAACTATTGAATTGGGCAAGTAATGGGATAATGGAAAAATCTTTGGCACTGCTTAAATGGTAATTGATATAAAAAGTTCGTTTGGTATTTCTTTGCGCAATGGCAGATAACAATTCAAATACATTGAATTCTTTGCTGATGCCAATGTATTTTTCAATCATGGCCTCGTTCACTTCTGTTGAATCGCCTTTATTAATAAGCAATTTTTCAAGTTCATTGGCCACCTTACTTAAATCGCTGCCAACATGCTCGGCAATGAGCATACAATTGCTCTCACTAATTTTCATGCCACGTTCGTTTAAATGCTGTTTGATCCAACGCGGCAATTCACTGTCTTCGTAAAGTCGTTTCGACTCAAAGCTAACATACTTTTTGCTATCCTTGTATAGCTTGCTTCTGCCATCAACCTTTTTGCCTTTAACACAAACAACCAGAATAGTGGATGGAACCGGGTTTTCAAAATAAGCTTCAAAATCATCTAGCTTTTTATAACCTTGGGCTTCCTTTACAATAATAACTTGGTAGTTCGACATCATTGGATACCTGCGGGCATTATCCAACACTGCATTTATTTCAATATCCTTGGCATAAAAAACAGTTTGATTAAAAGCCCTTTCAGCCTCGGTTAGGGCATTGGCTTCTATGTAATTAACTATTTCATCTATAAAATAACTCTCTTCTCCATGCAATAAATAGATGGGTTGAAACTTTTTAGCTTTCAAATCTTGGGTTATCTTGGCATATTCCTGAGTATTTTCTGCTGGCACTTTATTAATTTCTTATGTAAGGCGAATAAACCACTTTAAAGCCTATTTTCAAAAACTCTATTTTATTTGTTTAAACTTTTTGCTAAAATGAAATGCCCAAATTTATGCGCAAGTTATGTTTAAAAATAAAGTACTCGCTAATTTGGTGTATACAATACATTCACTTGAACCTCATTGTCATTAGAAATAAAATGGGTAGTGTTTACTAAATATATCTTGGTATTCAAACAACTAGCCTATCTTCCGAGAAATATTCAACAGGTTATCCCCAAATATTTTTAGGCTGTTTATATCTTACTTATCATTTTAAAGGTAGGTAAGTTGGGTGTATATTCGACCAATTGAATTGAAAAAATGCAGGAAGAAAAAGGAAATATCAAAAGAAGGAAAACAATACTAGGCTCAAATATATTAGCAGAGGGTAGCAAATTGCCGCCGCAAGCCATAGATTTAGAGGAAGCAGTGTTAGGTGCGTTAATGATTGAAAAACATGCCATGACTCTTATAGGAGAAATCCTAACACCAGAAAGTTTTTATAAGGATTCTCATGGCATCATTTATAAGGCAATTAGGGCTTTGGCATCTAATGCCGAACCAATTGATATTTTAACCGTTACTTCTGAACTCAGGAAAAAAGGACAATTGGAATTGGTTGGTGGTGCATTTTATATTACCCAATTAACCAATAGAGTTGCCTCAGCAGCAAATATCGAGTTTCATGCTAGGATTATTTCTGAGAAGTTTCTTCAAAGAGAGTTGATTCGTATTTCGGGGGAAATTCAAACTGAAGCATTTGAAGACAGTAGCGATGCCTTTGATTTGTTGGACAGTGCTGAAAAGAAATTATTTGAATTGTCGCAAGGCAATATCAAAAAATCTATGCAATCAATGAACAAGGTCATTAAAGACACCTTGCGAGACATTGAAGATTTAAAGCACAAAACAGGTAAATTTACAGGGGTCCCTTCTGGTTTTACCAAACTAGATAGAATAACCTCAGGATTCCAAAAATCGGATTTGATAATTGTTGCTGCTCGCCCAGGTATGGGTAAAACAGCCTTTGCATTGAGTGTTGCCAGAAATGCCTCTTTGAGTAATTTAAGCGAAGGTGAGGCTCCAAGAGGAGTAGCTATTTTCTCATTAGAGATGGGAAACAAGCAAATGGTAAGTAGGATGATTAGTTCTGAAGCGGAAATTCATGGGCACAAACTTAGAACAGGCGAATTAAAAGATTATGAATGGGCTCAGTTAAATTCAAAAATTACCAATTTAAGCGAGGCGCCAATTTTTATTGATGATACTCCTGCCCTTTCGGTTTTTGAATTGCGAGCCAAATGCAGAAGGCTCAAACAGCAGAGCAATATTCAAATGGTTTTAATAGATTACCTGCAGCTGATGAGAGGTGATGATGCCAATGCAAAAAATGGCAATCGTGAGCAAGAGGTGAGTTATATTTCAAGGTCATTAAAAGCCTTAGCCAAAGAATTAGATGTACCTGTTATTGCGCTTTCACAGTTAAGTCGTATGACCGAAAGAAGAACAGGCTCAAGCAGTAGGCCTATGCTTTCAGATTTGCGTGAATCTGGATCTATTGAGCAGGATGCCGATATGGTAATGTTTATTTATAGGCCAGAATACTATCAATTAAGTGAGTGGGAAGATGGACAACCAACAGCTGGGCAGGCAGAAATCATGATTGCAAAAAACAGGCATGGAGCCATTGAGAATTTGCGATTAAGATTCATCAGCGATTTCACTAAATTCACAGATTTAATGGAAGATAGCTATGCACAAAATAACAATGATTTCTTGGTTGATAACCCTGGTTTTATTACAATCAGTTCTAAATTAAATGAAGAAGAGGAAGGTCATGATAGTTTTAACCCAGCCCCTTTCTAACTCGTTATTTCATAATTTTATATTCTAATTATAAATGCTAGTTTCGCTCAAAAGAAATGAAGGATAAACCATTAATTTTAGTAACCAACGACGACGGTATCACTGCCCCGGGTATTAAAGCCTTGGTTGAAGCAGTAAAACATTTAGGTGAGGTGGTAATTGTTGCACCAGATAGTCCGCAAAGCGCTATGGGTCACGCAGTAACTATAAGCAAGCCATTGCGCTTAGAAAAAACAAAATTGTATGGAGACATCGTATCTTATCAATGCAGTGGAACACCCGCAGACTGCGTAAAAATAGCAGTAGATAAGGTATTACACCGCAAACCCGATTTATTGGTGTCTGGCATTAACCATGGTTCAAACAGTTCTATCAATATTCTATACAGCGGCACCATGAGCGCTGCAATGGAAGGAGCTATAGAGGGAATTCCAGCTGTGGGTTTTAGTTTGTGCGATTTTTCTATAGATGCCGATTTTAGTTTGGCAGCTAAAATAGCAAGTTCGGTTGCCCAAAATGTAATTACCAATGGCTTACCAATTGGTGTTCTCTTAAATGTAAATATACCAAAAGTACCTATTGAAACGTTTAAAGGAACAAAGGTTTGCAGACAGGCAATAGCTAAGTGGGAGGAAGATTTTGATGAAAGGCATGACCCAAATGGAAAAAAATATTATTGGCTTACTGGCAAATTTGTAAATTACGACAAAGGGGAGGATACGGATGAATGGGCTTTGGCAAACGGCTATGCTTCTATTGTGCCAGTTCAATTTGATTTAACTGCCCATAATGCAATTGCAATTATTACCCAGTGGAATATTGAATATGAAAATTAACTTAAAAGATAATACCGTTATAGGATTTTTAATTGGGCTATTGGCCCCTAGCATTGGCATTTTAGGATTCTACTACTTTAATTTTACCAGTTACGAATTAAATGCCTTTTTAGACCTTTCGGTAAAAGAAAAATTACTTTCACCCTTATTGAGCCTTTGTTGTGTAATTAATCTTGGCATTTTTTACTTGTACATCCATTTCGACCACCTTTTATCGGCTAGAGGGGTCATTTTGGCCACATTCCTTTATGGATTTATTATAGTTTTACTGAAATTCTTGTTGTAGAAAAAATTACTGAGAATCTATTTCCTATTTAGATTCTAATTCCCTTACTTTTGCAGGATGATAAAACATCTCCTATTTTATGTTCTATTAATTAGTTCTATTTCTGCCTTTTCACAAGAACAAACCGGCGCAAAGCCAATTGTTTTGGCTGATGCAAATAATGATCTGAATGCTTTGGCTGTTAGTCCATTGAAGCTTAAGAGGCTCGCGGTAGCTGGTTGGAACAATGAGGTATTGATATACAATACGGATAGTCCTTATAAATTGGTTCAAAAATTAATTGGCCACACAGCTCCAATCAACGCAATTGCCTATACCCTTTCTGGAAATATGATGGCCAGTGGAGGCAGTGACATGAATATCAGGCTTTATGACTCCATGTATAAATTCATTCCATTGATTGAAGATTTAAACAACCGCCATTTAGCTCAAGTTACTTCATTGATTTTTGACCGTACTGGCAAATTTTTATTTAGCGGCGATAAAGAAGGAAGATTGATGCTATGGGATGTTTTAAACAAAAAAGCCATTAAATATTACATGACAGGCAATACCATCAATGATATTTGCTTATCCCCAACATCTGCAAATATTTTTATAGCCCACAGTGATAAACAAATAAAGGTAATTGCCTTGGCTGGTGGAAAAATATTAAAAACATTAGATGGCCATACTGATGTAGTTAATGCATTGGCTATTAGCGCAAACAACCAATATTTAATCAGTGGTTCAAACGACAAAACAGCTAGGATTTGGGATTTAAAAACTTGGAAACCAACCCAAGTGTTGAAAGTTGATAGTTGGAAAATAACAGCAGTAGCATTTACAGATGACAGTAAATATTGCGTAACTGGTTGCAATGATGGTACCATATATATATGGGAAGTTGAAACAGGAAAGCTAGTGTCGAAATCTGTTTATTCAGACCTAAATATCAGAGATATTGCGTTTAGCAAAAATAACAAATTGGTGTATGTAGCACCAAAATTAAAAGAAACCACTGATTATGGTGTTAGAATTGTCCCAAGCAATATTCCAATGCCAATTGTTGCCACTTTGACTGCCAAACTTATAAGTCCAGCTCAAAAATCATTGGATAGCATTATTCAAATTAGACCGCTAACCAAACAAGATTCAATAAAATATAAAAATATTTTGATGCCAAAAGCAACCTCAAAAAATGACAACTCACCAATAAATTCGAATGAAAATACAGGAAATTCAGCCAAATTAGATTCCGCAATTATTTACAAAACCCCAATGAATCAAGTTCCTAAAAAAAAATAAGTTAATCTCTGTCATCTTTTGTAGAAGCGAAATCTTTATAAGCCTCATGCTTGTTAAAATTATAAATATTTCAATTGTAGAAAAAAACGTCTTTTACAAAAAAATTACTTCACTATATTGCACCGCATTTTAACCAAAACTGTAATCAACCAAAAGCTAAAAAAATGAAGATTCGCAATCTGTTCTTTAAAATTACATTCCTCGTTACAGTTTTGTTTTCTTTCAACCATAGCCTATCGGCTCAGACTGTTGAAGAAGGCAAAACCCTTTTTACCGCCAATTGTACTGCCTGTCATGCCATTAAAGACAAGGTAGTTGGCCCAGCATTAAAAGATGTAGATAAGCGCAGAAAAGAAGCTTGGCTTATTAAATGGATTAAAAACTCTCAGGCCATGGTAAAAAGTGGTGATCCTGAAGCAGTTCAAGTATACAAAGAAAACAATGAGAGTATTATGACCTCGTTTGAATCTTTAACTGATACTCAAATTAAATCAATATTAGCTTACGTAAAAGCAGAAAGCGAAGCGCCGGCAGCAGTTCCTCAAACGGCAGGTACAATGCCCGCAGCTGGTAATAATGCTAATACAACCAATAACCAGGAATCAAACATCAATTGGATGTTAATGATTATTGGTATTTTATTGATTGTGATTATTTCTCAGGTATTTAAAATTCTAAGCAGAATAGGAGAAATTCAAGGTAAACCAGTTGTAACTTGGAATAAAACAAATGGTATATTGATGATGGCATTTTTGATAATAGGTTTATTGGCCACTGTTTGGGAATTTGCAGTTCATGGTCCACTTACCGTGTTTGAAGCTGGACCAGCATCTGAACATGGTGTAGAATACGACAGCATGTTTATGATAACATTGGTTTTAACTGGAATTGTATTTGTTATTACCCAAGTATTGTTGTTCTGGTATGGTTTTAAATATAAATCAGATGGCAAACGTAAAGCATTGTACTATCCTGATAACCACAAAATTGAATTACTTTGGACTATTATTCCGGCTATTGTGTTAACAGTTTTGGTTATCCGTGGTTTAATTACTTGGAACCACATGACCAATCATAATGACCCAAAGGCGCGTAAAATTGAGCTTTTTGCTTACCAATTCGGATGGAATGCCCGCTATGCCGGGACAGATAACAAATTAGGTGCGCATAATTTCCGCGAAGTTGGGGTAATGAATGCCTTAGGTGTTGATACCAATGACGTGAACGCATATGACGATGTTATTACCAATGAATTGCATTTAGAAGTTAATCAACCAGTGGATTTGGCATTCCGTGCTAAAGATGTAATTCATAGTGCATTGTTACCTCACTTCCGTGTTCAAATGAACGTGGTACCAGGTTTACCTACTAAGTTTTCTTTCACACCTACTGTTACAACAGCAGAAATGAGAACTAAAATGAACAAACCTGGCTTTGATTATGTATTACTATGTAACAAAATTTGTGGCAGTGCCCATTATAGAATGAAAATGAAGGTGGTCATTGATACCAAAGAAGAATACCAAAAATGGATTAACAGCCAGAATGTTTTGGTAGCCAATAAAGTAAAAAACAAAACTGTTGCATTAAAATAATTTATTACTGACAAAAATAATAACCTAATCTATATATGAGCGATCACAATATTGACAACCACCACGAGGAACATGAACACCACAAAGACACCTTCTTATCGAAGTATGTTTTTAGCATGGACCACAAAATGATTGCAAGACAATTCCTAATTACTGGTATCATTATGGGTACCATAGGAATGTTGATGTCTATGATATTCCGTTTACAATTAGCCTATCCAGACATGACCTTCCCTTTCTTAGAGGGCATTTTAGGACATTGGGGAAAAGATGGCAAGCTTGATCCAAATTTTTACTTGGCTTTAATTACGATACATGGTACCATCATGGTATTTTATGTATTAACAGCAGGTTTAAGTGGAACCTTTTCAAATCTTTTAATTCCGCTACAAGTAGGTGCCAGAGATATGGCTTCTCCTTTTATGAACATGTTGTCTTATTGGTTTTTCTTTGCGTCGTCATGTGTCTTATTATTCTCATTATTCGTAGATGGTGGTCCTGCCTCTGCAGGTTGGACAGTATATCCGCCACTTTCGGCCTTGCCTAAAGCCATACCAGGTTCTGGTACAGGTATGACCTTGTGGTTAGTGGCGATGATTTTATTTATTGCTTCTGCACTTTTAGGAGGTATCAATTATATTGCTACTATTTTAAATATGAGAACAAAAGGAATGAAAATGACTCGTTTACCTTTAACCATATGGGCATTTTTAGTTACAGCAATATTGGGTTTATTATCGTTCCCAGTTTTATTGGGTGGTTCATTGTTATTGGTGTTCGACCGTAGCTTTGGAACTTCATTTTACTTATCTGAAATTGTAGCAGAATTTGCCGGTGGCATTGAGCGTACAGGTGGTTCACCTATTTTGTTCCAACATTTATTCTGGTTCTTAGGTCACCCAGAGGTTTATATTATTTTGTTACCAGCCTTAGGAATTACCTCTGAGGTAATTGCTACCAATGCTCGTAAGCCAATTTTCGGATACCGCGCAATGATTGGTTCAATCTTAGCCATTGGAGTGCTATCATTTATTGTTTGGGGTCACCACATGTTTATTACCGGTATGAACCCATTCTTAGGTTCAGTATTTATGTTGGGTACATTGATTATTGCAGTGCCATCAGCAGTTAAAACTTTTAATTACTTGGCTACCTTATGGCAAGGAAATTTAAAATTAACTCCAGCTATGATGTTTGCCATTGGCTTGGTATCTTTCTTTATTTCTGGTGGATTAACAGGTATTTACCTTGGTAATGCAGCATTAGACATTAATTTGCATGATACGTATTTTGTAGTTGCCCACTTCCATTTGGTAATGGGTAGTGCTGCAATTTTTGGTATGATGGCAGGTATTTATCATTGGTATCCAAAATTATTTGGAAGAATGATGAATGATACTGCAGGCCATATCCATTTTTGGTTAACCATTATTTCTGCATATTGTGTATTCTTCCCTATGCACTTTATGGGATTGGCTGGTGTGCCACGCAGGTATTATGCAAATACAGCTTATGACCAATTCAATGTGTTTGTTGATATGAACCAATTTATTACCATAGCTGCATTATTAGGAGGTTTAGCGCAAGTAATTTTCTTAGCTAATTTCTTTTACAGCATATTTAAAGGCAAGCGCTCTCCTCAAAATCCTTGGGATTCAAACACCCTAGAGTGGACCGCTCCAGTTGAGCATTTTCATGGAAACTGGATTGGAGAAATTCCACACGTTTACCGTTGGGCCTACGACTATAGCAAGCCTGGTGCTGAGCAAGATTTCATTCCTCAGAATATTCCTGATGAAGGACAAACTGATTGTATGGAAGAAGCTGTAGGATTGCCTGCAAGTGGAAACTACGCGGCACAAGCAGAAGCTTAAAAAATTATGAATTATGAGTTATGAATGAATAACCCATAATTCATAATTCATAATTGAAATTGTGATTGATATAAAAAAACAAAATAGATTTAGACGCTTTGGCATATTAACCATTGCGGCAGTGTTCTTTCTCATATTTATAGGTGGATTGGTGCGTAGCACAGGAAGTGGTATGGGATGCCCAGATTGGCCAAAATGTTTTGGACAATTTATCCCTCCTACCGATGTGAGCGAACTGCCCGCGGATTATAAAACAAAATTTGCAGTTGTTGGAAAAGAGATAGCTGATTTTGACGCCTTTAAAACCTGGACAGAATACTACAACAGGTTGGTAGGAGTTGTGATTGGTTTATTTATTTTATTGACTGTGGTATTTGCAATACCCTACCTAAAGAGTAACAACAAAAAGATATTCTGGCTAAGTTTTTTAGCCTTTATCTTGGTTGGCATTCAAGGTTGGATTGGCGCAAAGGTTGTATCTAGCGACTTAGCAACATATATGGTAAGCATCCACATGCTTATTGCATTGGTTATTGTTGCATTGCTGATATATACTATTACGGCAAGTCAGGATTTTATAATAGAGCAGCAGTTTGATTATGCACCGTTAAAAAGTTTGATTTTTCTTAGCTTGATCATTTCATTGGTTCAAACCGTAAGTGGCACACAAGTAAGAGAAGCTGTAGATGAAGTAGCGCAGAGGTTTGACAACCGATGGTTATGGACCGAAGAGTTGGGATTAATCTTTAAAGCACATAGAAGCTGGAGTTTGTTAAACTTAGGTTTGAGTGCATTTTTAATGATTCAATTTAAAAAATTGTTTGAACGCAATTCAATTCTATACAAAGCCTCATTGGCATTGGTATTATTGATGAGCACCCAAGCATTAACAGGAGCGGTTTTGGCTAACTTAGGTTTTCCAAAACAGTTTCAAAGTATCCACCTAACATTGGGAAGTTTAACAGCAGGCATGCAAATTTTTATGGCAATTTTGGTGTTAACAAAAACAAAAATTAAAAAAGAAGGCGTTTAAAACGTGGAAATAAATACGATAAATAACAATGAAACTGTTGCACAGGTAAGTTACCTCAGGGCAAAGGTGAGCGACTACAACCAATTGGTTAAGTTTCGCTTGACTTTCTTGGTGGTATTTTCTTCTGTGGTAACATTTTTAACGGCTAGTTCAGGCGCCATCAATTGGTTCAATGCTGCTATGCTTGCCTTGGGAGGTTTTTTTGTTACTGGAGCTGCCAATGGCATTAACCAGGTTATAGAAAAGGATTTTGATAAACTCATGTTGCGCACAGCCAATAGGCCGGTTGCAACCAATAGAATGAGTGTAATGGAGGCTTCTATCGTTTGTACACTGATGGGAATTGTGGGCGTATTTATTATTCGTTACTATTTGAACCCACTATCTGGCTGGCTGGCATTAGGAGCTTTGATGAGTTATGCGTTTGTTTATACTCCGCTGAAAAGAATTTCACCCGTATCTGTATTTGTAGGTGCATTTCCTGGAGCCATTCCAACATTATTGGGTTGGGTTGCTGTATCTGGAACCATAAATATGCCAGCAATTATACTGTTTGGGGTTCAATTTTTCTGGCAGTTTCCTCACTTTTGGAGCATTGCTTGGATATTGGATGATGATTATAAAAGAGCAGGTTTTAAGATGCTTCCTTCTACACCAGGTAGAGATAAGGGTACTGCATTTCAAGCCTTAACATTTAGTTTGGTGTTAATACCAATTGGTATGTTGCCTTATCAATATGGTATCAGTGGCATTCCATCTGCAGTAATTGGGGCATTAGGAGGATTGATGCTCAGCTATTATTCTTACAAACTATTTAGGAGCTGCGAAATGGCAGATGCCAAGAAATTAATGTTTGCCTCGTTTATCTACCTGCCATTGGTTCAGTTAGCTTATTTATTTGATAAAATATAACATGCAAAGTTCAATTATAAAAAATAGCGAAGAAGCCAATTATGTAATTAACCCAAAGAAATTTGTGCTTTGGTTACTAATTGTTGCCAGCTTAATGTTGTTTGCTGGTTTTACCAGTGCCTATATTGTTAGAAGAGGTGAAGGTAACTGGGAGATATTTAATCTGCCTTCTATGTTTGCTTGGAATACCTTGATGATTATTCTTTCTTCGGTATTTATGCAACTAAGCTATAGTGCTGCAAAGAAAAATAATTTTGTTATCCTTAAATCTTTTTTGACCCTAGCCTTTTTATTGGGAGTTGGTTTTTGTTTTGGCCAATGGTATGCATGGAAGCAATTAATTGCAGACAATGTGTTCTTTGCTTTCTCTAACCCATCCAATTCATTTGTTTATGTAATTTCGGGGGTTCATTTATTTCACGTAATATGTGGAGCCTTGTTTATTTTCATTATGGTCATTAATTCATTCCTCAATAAAATTCACCAAAACGCACTTTTGTATTTAAATATGTGTGTTACCTATTGGCATTTTATTGGCATATTATGGATTTATTTATACCTATTCCTTTACCTTTACAGATAATTAATAATTTAAAACAATCATAATTCTAAAATGGCTACAAACACTTTGAGCACAGAGAGAAAGTTTAATTGGGGTGGCGGCAAATCACCATTTAGCGTAAGTTACGGAAAGTTAATGATGTGGCTCTTCTTACTTTCAGATGCCTTTACCTTTTCATCATTGCTGATTGCATACGGGTTTATCCGTTACAGCTTTCAATCGCCAATTCATAATTTGGTGGTAAAACCATTTGATCATTTATCACATGATTTTGTGCAAGAAATGGTTGAAAAAACAAAATACTTTGTACAAGATCATTGGCCTTCTCCGGAATTGGTGTTTAACCATTTCCCTTTTGTTCATGGTATACATTTACCATTGTTTTTTGTGAGCTTAATGACTTTCATCCTCATCTTGAGTTCGGTTACTATGGTATTGGCTGTAGAAGCAGGACACAGAAATGCAAAAAGTGAAGTTTCCAAATATATGTTAATGACCATTATTGGTGGGGCTATGTTCTTAGGTTGTCAAGCTTGGGAATGGGCAACTTTCATTGGCGAAGGAGCAAGATTGTATGGTAATCCATACGGACCACGTTCATTTGCAGCACTATTTTTTATTGTAACTGGTTTTCATGGCTTCCACGTTTTTTCTGGAGTGGTGCTAAATGTTATCACATATATCAATGTATTGAAGGGTACCTATGAAAAAAGAGGTCATTATGAAATGGTTGAAAAAGTTGGTTTATACTGGCACTTTGTAGATTTAGTTTGGGTATTTGTATTTACCTTTTTCTACCTTATTTAATTTATTCACCAAAAAAATATTATCTAAAATGGAACACATAGAACATTTGGAACACACAGAAACACCTAAAGACATGAAAAGCCAGATCTGGAAAACATTCTGGATTTTACTAGCCTTTACAGTTGTTGATATCGTTATTTACTTCATCTTGCTATCAAACCACTCTATGTGGAAGAACTGGTTATTTATATTGCTTGGAGTAGTAAAAGCATACTTCATTGTAGGTGTATTTATGCACATGAAATTTGAAAGAAAAACTTTGATGTATTCTATCATTGTACCAATGATATTTGTGGTGTTTTTTGTTACCCTCATGATTATTGAAGGCGACTATACTAACTTACTTAGGTGGTTTAAATAATGAAAAGAAAAGGATTTTGGATAGCAACCGGACTACTTGTAGTTCCGGTTGTTATTTTTTATATGCTTAACGCCGGCACCATGAATTTTAAATCACTGCCAATTTATGGTGAACGAATTTCTCCTGATGGCGTAAATCAAAAAGACACCATTTATTATCACATTCCTGATTTTAAAGGTTTGGATCAAAACGGCAAAGAATTTTCATTTAAAAACTTAGACGACAATATTTTTATTACCAATTTCTTTTTCGCTTCGTGCAAAGATGTTTGTCCTACCATGAACCGAAGACTATCTAAAGTTTACGAAAAATACAAGGAATTTTCTGAAGTACGCTTTGTTTCTTTTACTGTTGATCCTGCGCAAGATAGCATTGCCGTTTTAAATGCTTATGCAAAAAAATACAATGCAGATTCAAGCATTTGGCATTTTGTAAGAGCTGAAGCGGATGAGATTTTAAAAATTGGGCAAGGATTTTTATTGCCCGTATCTAATGAAGATAAAACAATTGATCACAGTCAGCAGTTTATACTAGTAGATAAAGAGAAAAGAATTCGAGGCGTATATGATAGTTATAGCGATGTTGAAATTAAGCGTTTAGAAGAAGACATAAAAGTATTGTTATATGAATACCATCACCCAGCAAAATAAGGATAAAGCGTTTTTTAGAATTGCCATAGGCATCTCCATTTTTGTTTTAATTGCAGTTATCGTTTTGAACCGAAAAGTACTGCCTACGCCGGCAGAAATGCCATCTTGGACCTACTTTTTACCAAAACTCAATGCATTTATCAATGGCACATGCAGTATTTTATTGTTGCTGTCATTGTACTTCATTAAAAAGAAGGAAGTTCTAACGCACAAGAAAATAAATTTGACTGCCTTCGTTTTGAGCAGCTTGTTCTTGGTGAGCTATATTTTGTTTCATTGGCTGGCTCCAGAAACTCATTATCCGGAGGGAGCGCCTTTCAGAAGCTTGTACTTCTTTATACTAATTTCTCATATCATACTTGCTGCTTCTGTTTTGCCTTTGATACTGATCAGTTTTTATAGGGGCATACAATTGCAAGTAACATTGCACAAAAAAATTGTGCGTTTTGCCTATCCAATATGGTTGTATGTAACCGTAACTGGTGTGATAGTTTATTTAATGATTAGTCCTTATTATTCTCTTTAGCAGTTATATTCACTTATATTTACACCATGCGTTACAGCAAAATAATATTAGTAGTTTTTTTATTAGCCTGTTTATTTACTATTAGTAGCGATGCAGTAGCGCAATGTGCTATGTGCAAAAGCAATTTGGAGATGGCCAGAAAAGATGGCGGTACACAAGTTGGTAATACCTTAAACAATGGTATTTTATACCTCTTAGTATTACCTTATGCCATTGCAGGAGTTTTCGGATTTATCTATTATAAGAAATACAAAGAGAAGAAAGCTGCAGAAAAAGCTACTGCACTTCAATCTCTGACATAGCCTAAAATTATGTGCGATAAGTATGAACCAAGCAAATTTTTGTCAATAGCCAAATGCAAATGTCCGCAATGCCAAAGTGGTAAAATGTTTAATTACCCGGCTTGGAATCTTAAGAAGTTTATGGATATGGATGCGAATTGCAAGGTTTGTGGGTTAAAGTATGAAATTGAACCAGGTTTTTTTTGGGGAGCCATGTATGTGAGCTACGCCATCACAACAGGCATGATGCTGGTGCTTGGTGGATTTATATTATGGATTAGTAATGGCAACGCAGATTTTTGGGATTATATCATTCCCATAGTTGGCTCTATGTTATTGTCGTCGCCATTAACCTACAGGTATGCGCGTGTGCTGATGTTGCAATTCTTCTCCCCTATCCGATTCAACCCAGATTTAGCAAAAAAGGATTAAGATGAAAAGTCCCATCTTACTATATGATGGCTACTGTGTGTTATGCAATTTCTTTGTTAAGCTCATTCTTAGGTTCGAAAAAAAACCAGAGATTTATTTTGCCCCTTTGGACTCCAAAATTGCGCAAGAGATCATTTCTCAATTTCGGTTTGAACCAAACATGGATTCGATTATTTATTTCGACGGCAAAGAATGTTTTACCTATCACTTTGCAGCCTTTGAAATACTAAAACAGCTATCTTTTCCAATTAACCTATTTGTTGCTTTTAAATGGCTCCCAAATTCGTTTAATAAGGCTATGTACAAATTTATAGCTAAAAAACGATACAGGCTCTTTGGCAAATATGAAAGTTGCCCGATGCCGGATGCGAAATATCGTGAACGAATGTTGGATGCTGATACCGATGCCACAAGAGAATTCTGAATTTTGATGCAAACTAGAGATTACGATGAACCAGGCAAGTTTCACTACAGAATTTTGAATCTAGCTTAAGCTTTACACTTTTATTACATAAATGCAAATGAGGACAAAATTGTATACTTTTGAATTAGAGTATAGAGGATGTAAAGACACAGATATTGGAAAATGGAAAGTAAACCCAACAAATCATTAAAAAATTTTGAAAATCTCATTTTTACTTTTCGTAGCCAACAGGTAATGGTAGATAGGGATTTGGCAGAAATGTATGGGGTAGAAACGAAGGTACTTAACCAAGCAGTGAAAAGGAATATTGATAGATTTCCTGAGGCGTTTAGGTTTGCTCTTACAACTATTGAGAAAAAGGAACTGGTCACAAATTGTGACCGGTTCGAGAATCTCAAACATTCATCATCGGCGCCATTTGTGTTTACCGAGCAAGGAGTAGCTATGCTCTCAGCAGTTTTACGAAGCAATACGGCAGTAAAAGTAAGTATACAAATTATGAATGCCTTTGTTGCTCAACGAAAAACACTATTTAGCAATGCAGCACTTTTGCAGCGATTAGACAAAGTGGAACTGAAACAAATAGAAAGTGATCAAAAATTCGAGCAATTATTTAATGCTTTAGAAAGTAAACAAACAGCCCCCGATAAAGGTGTTTTTTATGACGGGCAAGTTTATGATGCCTATACTTTTATATCAGATTTGGTGAGAAAAGCCTCAACCTCCATTATTATAGTTGACAACTATATAGACGATACAGTGCTTACTCTTTTGTCTAAGCGCAACGAGAATGTAACAGCAACATGCTATACCAAAACCATTAGCAAACAATTGAAACTTGATATACAAAAACACAACGAACAGTACCCTTTAATAGCCATACAAGAAATGCCTTTTGCACACGACCGTTTTATAATAATAGACCATAAAGAACTATACCATATTGGTGCTTCACTAAAAGATTTAGGTAAAAAATGGTTTGCCTTTTCTAAAATGGATTCGGAAGTGTTAAATATGTTAGTTGAATTAAAAAACACCAAATAATGAGAGCTAAAGAACTCATCCAACTGCTACAAACCTTGCCACCTGATAATAAAATAGTTGTGCGTGGCTACGAAGGATATTACAAGGACATTTTGCAATTTAATGAAGTAAAAATAAAGCCGAAAAGCGGATGCTTATTGGTATGATGGAGAATACGAAGAAAGCAAGGATAAAGATGCCTTTTTAGCTATTGATTTACATGGCGAAAACAAACGTAACCAATAACCACAAGTAAATGGAAAAAATAATACTTTTTGACTTAAAATAGGTTCATAATATGAAAGCAAATGGAAAAACAGTTCATGAAATTCTGATTAATGTTCCTGAGGAACGGGCGGAAGCATTTAACAAACTACATGAGGTGATTGTAAAAAACCTTCCAAAAGGTTTTGAAGCGGGCATCAGTTATGGTGGATTGGGGTATGTGATACCACATGCGTTGTATCCTGCGGGATACCATTGTAAGCCTGCAGAGCCGCTTCCATTTGCGGGAATTGCTTCTCAAAAAGGTTCCATTAATTTTTATCACATGGGTATGTATGCTGATCCCAAATTATTGAAATGGTTTGAAACGGAATATCCAAAGCATAGTAAACAAAAACTGGATATGGGTAAAAGTTGCGTCCGCTTTAAGAAAATGGAAGATATTCCATTTAAACTCGTTGGGGAATTAATGCAAAAAATGAGTGTAAAAGATTGGATTGATAAATATGAAGCATTGTATTTACCAAAACCTAAAGCTGTAAAAAAAGGACTGAAATAACATGAATAGCCATTTCTTGGTAAGTTTTGGTATTGCCCCATAGAAATTTTATTATTGCCTAATTGTTAATTCAATAATGCTTCAAAAACTACAATACTTTTTTTACCTTTTCCTTTTGGTTCAAACCGCCTTTGCACAGCAGGCTGATAGCACCATGCAAAAAATGAATGAGCTGGTGGTTTCGGCAGACAGGTTTGAGGAAAAATACAAAGATTTACCTAGGCAGATTGATTTGATTAGTAAAAAACAAATTCAACAATTGAATCAACAAACTGCTGCAGATTTATTGGTTCAAACTGGAAATGTATTTTTGCAGAAAAGTCAGCAAGGTGGCGGAAGTCCTATTATTAGAGGGTTTGAAGCCAACAGGGTATTGTTGGTTTTGGATGGGGTACGATTAAACAACGCCATATACCGCAGTGGGCATTTGCAAAACGTTTTGAGGATTGACCAAAACATGCTAGAAAAAGCTGAGGTACTATATGGCCCAGGATCTTTGATGTATGGTTCTGATGCCTTAGGTGGTGTGGTGCATTTTGTGAGTGTGAAGCCTACATTAGATAAAGGTTTAACAGGAACCGTAAGCTCAAGATATAGTTTTGTAAACAATGAACTTACCAATGCTTTTGGCTTGAGTTATTCTAGCAAAAAATGGGGAGCATTATTCAATTATACCTTTAGTGATTTTGGCGATTTAAAACAAGGCAAAAATAGATCCAGTGAAATTGGGAACTTGGGTTTAAGACCCACCTATCAAGCAAGAGAAAATAACAAAGATGTAATTAAGGTAAATGATGACCCCAACATGCAAGTTGGTTCAGCCTATCACCAAAGCAACCTGATTGCCAAATTTTTGTTTCAACCCAAGAGCACTCAACAACATATACTTTCTTTTACGCAAAGCCAAACTGGCGATGTTCCTAGATACGACAGGCTAACAGAAATGGCTAAGGATACACCAGTTTACGGAGATTGGTATTATGGTCCAGAGAAATTTAAATTGTTGAGTTACCAATTAGAGGATTCGAAAAAAAGGTTGATTGCCGACCAAATAAAAATGGTTGCTTCTACTCAAAGAATTGAAGAAAGTAGAATCAGTAGAAATTTTGGAAGCACCAAACAAACGCACAGAGAAGAAAAAGTGGATGTTTATTCACTCAATTTAGACTTAAAAAAGAATTGGTTCATACATGAAATGCGGTATGGTTTTGAATATGTAAACAACAAAGTAAGCTCAAACGCCTATGCCAAAAATATCAATACCAATGCGCTTAGTAATGCAAGCACAAGGTATCCAGATGGAGGATCAAATATGAATTGGGTTGGCGCCTATTTAAATTTCAATCATGAACTAACAGATAAAATTATACTCTCTGAAGGTGTTAGGATCAATTATACCCAACTCCATTCAAAGTTTGTAAACAAGAGTTTTTACGAATTCTTACCTGATGAAATAAATCAAAAAAACTTATCTGTTTGTGGTAATTTAGGACTGGTTTATTTATTGGGAAAAGAATCTAAAATCTACGCAAACATTGGTAATGCCTACAGAACGCCTAACGTAGACGATATGGGTAAAATATTCGATTCAAAACCAGGCAATAAAATGATTGTTCCAAATGCAAATTTAAAGCCTGAACAATCGCTTACATCTGAGCTTGGAACTCAATGTGCCATCAATAACAAATTAAGCCTTGCAGCCAATGTATATTATACTGCATTGGCAAATGCAATTGTAGCAGCTCCTACAAGTGTTAATGGAGTTGATAGCCTTTTTTATGATGGCAAAAAAACTGCAACTTATACACTGGTAAATGCCCAAAATGCCTTTATCTATGGTTACCACCTTCAAATTCAATATGGCTTCAACAAAAAACTATCTATTACCTCTGGCATAAATTATACCTACGGAAGAATTTTAGGCGACAGTATGATGCCAATGGACCATATTCCTCCCATGTTTGGAAGAACATCTATTGATTTTAAGCACAAACGGTTTTCGGGTAGTTTATATAGCTTATACAGCAAGGCAAAAAAGCTAGAAGATTATTATTTAAATGGAGAAGACAATATTCAATATGCCACTCCTAACGGCATGCCTGCTTGGATTACACTCAATATACAAGGTGGGGTTAAACTAACCAAAAAAGAAAATATAATGCTTAACATTGGCCTAGAAAATATTTTGGATCAAAACTACAGAACTTTTGCAAGTGGCATGAGCGCAGCAGGCAGAAATTTATGGCTGAACCTAAGAGTTAATTTTTAACTAGTTGTGCAAGCCAATACTAATCAATGAAGCCACGCCAATACCAAGTATTACAGCGATAACCTTTTGTTTGGTGAAATGATGTTGCTCGCTATTTTCGAATAAGATGGTAGTTGAAATATGCAAGAAGGTACCAATTACAAAGGCCATAAAGTAATCGAAGAACTCTTCTTGGATACTGTTTTTTAGGTATAAGCTAAGGGCTGAACCTAATAAGGCCATTGAGCCGTAAATTAAACTGATATTTCGCAAGGAGGTATTGCTTAAATGAATTCCTTTTAAGATACTAATTAAAGCAAAGGCCGCAGGGATTTCATGAATGATAATGCCAAACAACAAGGAATAAAAACTGGTATTTTCATTGATCCACAGAGAGCCTAAGGGAATGCCTTCTGTAAATGAATGTAGGCTCATGGAGGCTACAATGCCAATGGGGATTACTTTGGTTTTTAATTGATGGTGCACATGCATGTGGCCATGTTCAATACCTTCTGAATATTTCTCCAAAAAGATTTGAAAGAAAAAACCTCCCAATACCAATAAGCCTTTGTAAGGATCAAAGTTTTGGAATACTTCTGGAATTAAGTTGAGGAGTGTTACTCCCAAAAGATAAGCACCCGCAAAAGCCAAAAACCAAGCCAATTGCTGTTGGTATTTCTTGGTACTTTTAATAGCTAAATAGCTACCTAATAATGGCCCAACAGGCAATAATAAAAACCAAAAGTAACTCATTCTTTAATAGCAATAAATTTTGTTACATACCTAGAAAAAGCAATCCCAAATAAAATCCCTGTTGCACCACCAGCAATTACATCTAAGGGATAATGAACACCTACATAAACCTGAGAAAAACAAATGATGAACGCCCAAAATAGTAACAAGGGCAAAAGCCACTTTTGCGTTTTAAAGAAGTATGGTATAAAAACGGCAAGTGCAAAATGGTTGGTAGCATGAGCCGACATGAAGCTATATCCACCACAACTTGCAATGAGGTGCCTGGTAATTCCTTGAAGGCTTGGTTCGGCACAAGGCCTAATTCGCATAAAAGTATGCTTTACCAAATTGGCCGAAAACTGATCAGTAGCAACCACCATTAAACCTATAGCAAGCAAAATTTTCCAACTTTCTGCTTTGTAGTTTTTAACAACAAACACTACAAACAATAAATAAAACGGATACCACACCTCCTGCTTTCTAATGAATGGACATATCATATCAAAGAAAGAATTTGCCAATCCATTATTGACAAAAATAAAGGCCTGCCTATCGATTTCTAATAAACTATCTAGCATCCGACTTTTGAACTATTAGGATCAAACGATCGCTGGTTAAAGGATTATAAGCCGACAAATCATAAGCACCAAATTTTTCAATGAGCACAAACCCGGTATTGGCAAACAATGATTCAAAATCACTTAAAGATAAAGCCTGAACCTTTTCTTGGAATTTATAGCAAGTATTATTATGAGTAAACTCAATTGATTTCACAATTTTATTGTCCTCAATATTCTTGGTAATATCAAAGTTTATTCCTTCTTTTTCTTTTATTTCATGTGGAATCAAAGAGGCAACAACCTTGGTAACATTAAAGAAATCTATGAGCAAATAACCATTGGGCTCTAGTATATTCTTAATTTCGAGCAATACTTTTTCATCAGTTTCTAAATCATCAAAATAGGCAAAACTGGTAAATAAATTAAGGGCGATATCAAACTTATGGTTTAAATTAAGCGCTCTTAAATCACTTACCTCAAAATGGAGCTTGTCATTTTCGAATGGCTTGGCAGCCAAAATGCTGTGTTCAGATAAATCAACACCCGTTACATCAAAACCCAAAGAGTTGAGGTAAATACTGTGGCGACCTTTTCCACAAGCCAAATCAATTATTTTTCCATTTGGCTTTGGATCAAACCGAGTAATGAGGTTTTTAAGAAAAAACTCTGCCTCTTGCATGTCTCTATTCCCATACAAAATATGGTAATAAGGAGAATCAAACCAATCTGCAAACCACTCTTTTTTCTTATCCATTAATACACGCGAAATTAGCAAAATAATGCCAATTGCCAATAATATATGTATTTATGCCCATTAAAACCTTTGATAGTTAATTTCAACCTTTTATACGAATTAAGAAAATATTATCGTTAAGCTATTGCATTTTTGAAACCAATGAAAAAAAAACTACTCCTTCTTGCGTTACCATTATTTTTAAGTTTGAACCTATTTGGTCAAACCGGAAAGATTTATGGAATATTGGCAGACACTGTTAATTATAAGCCGATGGCTTATTCAAGTATTTCTCTCATTAGAAAAGATTCGGTTTTGGTTAGAACCCAATTTACCAACCAAAAAAGCGAATTTAACTTGGAGCTTTTGCCTGCTGATACCTATCGATTATTGATAACGCGACCTTCCTATGCTGATTATGAAGAAAAAATTGTGTTGAAGGACAATGAGCAAAAAAATCTTGGTTCAATCATACTCATTTCAAAAGAAAACCTATTAAAGGAGGTATTGGTTAAAGACCGCATGGCCATTAGGCTCAGAGGCGATACTACCGAATTTTTAGTGGATTCATTTTTAACCAATAAAAATTCAAATGTAGAAGACCTGCTTAAAAAACTTCCAGGAATACAGGTAGACAAAAACGGAAAAATTACGGCTCAAGGCGAAGAGGTAAAAAAGGTTTTGGTAGATGGTGAGGAGTTTTTTGGCAACGACCCAACCGTGGCAACAAGGAATTTAAAAGCAGAAAAAGTTGAAACCATTCAGGTATTCGACCAAAAAAGTGCGCAAACTGTACAAACAGGAATTGACGATGGAACCAAAGAAAAGACCATTAATTTAACTTTAAAAGAGGATGCCAAAAAAGGCTATTTTGGAAAAGTTGGCGCTGGAATTGGCACAAAAAACGACAGTAAAATAGAAGGCGTTTCAACCAATTATGGAACCGAAAATAGGTACGAGGGTGAAGCCATGTACAATAACTTTAAGGGCAAAAGAAAAGTATCTGCTTTTTCTACCATCAGCAACACCAATAAAACTGGCTTAAATTGGGAAGATAGAGAAAGGTACATGGGAGGCAACAATGTTGAATATGAT
>CAMCJW010000004.1 GCA_945875195.1 Chitinophaga pinensis
AGAACTAGCAAAATCGAAGAATTAATCACTTTTTTGCCAATTCTTAAAAATCGAATTCAGTCTTTCGAAAAACATCAAGCTTATTTATTAAAAAAATAGTGCATTGTACCGGGGCGAATCTGCCGCCTGACGGACGCCCTCACTTCACCGCGCTGCCCGGTTCAATTTCTTGGTCGGGGCCTACGCTGTATAGCTTACCAAAGTCATTACCGGCCATGAGCAACATGCCTTGGCTTTCGATGCCTCGAATTTTTTTGGGTGCTAAGTTTGCCACCACCGTTACAAGCTTTCCCACCAATTCTTCGGGCTTATAATATTCGGCTATTCCGCTTAAAATAGTACGCTGTTCATACCCTAAGTCTACGACAAGTTTTAATAGCTTATCTGCTTTAGGAACCTTTTCTGCTTCAATAACTTTACCTACACGCAAATCCAATTTCTCAAAATCTTCATAGGTAATGTCGGCCTTTTTTTCGGTTATGCCTTTGGCAATTGGTTCTTGGCTATTGGCCTTTTTTATCTCCTCTAAACGCAACAATTGTTTGGCAATATCTTCGTCTTCTATCTGCTTGTAAAGTATAGACGCCTTACCTAATTGGTGGCCAGAGTTGAGTATGGTTTCATTTTGCAATAAGCTCCAGTTTTTATCTTGGGTATTCAACATGCCCAATAAATTTTCTGTAGTATGTGGCAAAAACGGCTGGGCCGCAACGGCAAGCTTGGCGCAAATCTGCAAGGCATCAAATAAAATATGCTTCACACTTTCCTCATCCGTTTTAATTAGTTTCCATGGTTCAGTATCGGCCAAATATTTGTTACCAGCTCTAGCAATATTGATAAAATCTGCTTGGGCATCTCTGAGCTTAATCGACTCCAAATTTTTCTGCATCATGTCGATACTTTTTGCTACTTGATCCATGCATAAATTTCTGGCAGCAATCAATCTTTCATCTGTTAATTCACCAGCAATTGTTGGGATCAAACCGCCATAATATTTATCTGATAACACCAAAACACGGTTAACAAAGTTGCCGAAGATGCTTACCAGTTCACTGTTTACACGTGTTTGGTAATCTTTCCAAGTAAACTCACTGTCTTTGGTTTCTGGTGCAATGCTGGTTAACACATAACGCAATTCGTCTTGCTTATCTGGAAAATCAATTAAATATTCATGTAACCAAACTGCCCAGTTTCTGCTGGTAGAAATTTTATCGCCCTCTAGGTTCAAAAACTCATTGGCTGGTACATTGCTAGGCAAAGTAAATTTACCGTGAGTCATCAACATCATTGGGAAAATAATGGCATGAAAAACAATATTGTCTTTGCCAATAAAATGGATCAAGGCTGTTTCATCATCTTGCCACCATTTGGTCCAAGTATCTGCTTCGTTTTGCTTATTTAAATATTCTTTGGTGGCGCTGATGTAGCCAATTGGCGCGTCGAACCATACATACAACACCTTGCCATCTGCACCTTCAATTGGAACTGGTACACCCCAATCCAAATCCCTGGTCATGGCCCTGCTTTGCAAGCCTTCTGTTAGCCAACTATTGCACTGACCTTTGATGTTCGATTTCCAATCATCAAATCGTTTGATATAATTTTGAAAATCTTTTGACTGTTGAATTTCGCCCATTGGCAAGAACCAGTTTTTGGTTTCTTTTAAAACGGGTGCAGCGCCACTTAAGGCCGACTTGGGATTAATCAAATCGGTTGGACTCAACGCTGTTCCACATTTCTCACACTGATCGCCGTATGCGTTGGGATTACCGCAACGAGGGCAAGTTCCGGTAATATACCTGTCGGCTAAAAATTGCTTGGCCTCTTCATCATAATACTGCTTGGTAATTTCTTCTTTAAAAACACCCTTATCAAACAAAGTTCTAAAAAAATCTTGGGCAGTATCGTGGTGTGTTATTGAGCTGGTTCTACCATAATAAGTAAAGTCGATACCAAATTCTTTGAAGGCATTTTTCATGATGCCATCATATTTATCAACTACCTGCTGTGGCGTTATCCCTTCCTTCTTTGCTTTGATGGTAATAGGAACGCCATGCTCATCGCTACCACAAATATACAATACATCCTTTCCTGTTGCCTTTAGGTAACGCACATAAATATCGGCAGGTAAATAACAGCCAGCTAAATGACCAATATGAACCGGACCATTGGCATAAGGCAATGCGGCGGTAACTAAATATCTCTTAAAATTCGTATTCATAAATATAAGGCAAATGTAAGGCAAGTCTTTGTAATCAAAAATTCTTTTGGCGGTTTGAACCAAGACTTACCTCTCTTCCATTTTTTTTATCTGTCAAAATCAAAATTAGCCTTTTATCAATTTGTAAAAGTTTTACTTGGAAACTCGTAAAAAATACAGATATCTTTGTGATATCATTTTAATATCAAAAACATGAAACAAGAAAACACAGTTATTCCTAGTAGTGGCTTTATGATGCTAGGCCTTTTCTTCCTTTTATTTGCGGCAACCATTGGATTATTTTTCGCAAAAATGATTGTGCTTGCCGTTTTAATTTTAGTTATTTCCTTCTTTATTTTACCGGGTTTTTTCATCAACAATCCCAACGAATCAACCGTGCTGGTTCTTTTTGGAAAATACCAAGGCTCAGCCAAAGAAGGTGGTTTCTTTTGGGTAAATCCTTTTAATACCAAGGCAAAAATTTCATTGCGTGCCAGAAATTTAGATAGCCAACCCATAAAAGTAAACGATAAACTCGGAAATCCAATCATGATTGGTATTGTGTTGGTTTGGCGTGTTTCCAATACATTTAAAGCTGCCTTTGAGGTGAACAATTATGAAAGCTTTGTTAAAATCCAAAGTGAGGCCGCTATCAGAAAACTAGCAGGAACATACCCTTATGATAACTTTGATGATGAACAAGCAGAAATCTCATTGCGCTCTGGAAATAATGAAGTACATGAAGAATTGATGCGTGAATTAACAGAAAGATTAACCTTTGCTGGAATTGAAGTAATGGAAGCTCGTATAAGCAATTTGGCCTATGCACAAGAAATTGCTGGTGCCATGTTGCAGAGACAACAAGCTACGGCAATAGTAGCTGCCAGAACCAAAATAGTTGAAGGTGCCGTTGGTATGGTAGATCTTGCGTTAAAAGCATTGTCGCAAAAAAATATCATCGAATTAGACGACGATAAAAAAGCCGCAATGGTAAGTAATTTAATGGTTGTGCTATGTAGCGATAAATCTGCTAACCCTGTTATCAATGCTGGAACTCTCAATCACTAATTAAAATGGAAAATTATTACGAAGTACAAAAATTTAACAAGTGGTGGATGAAATTAATCATAGCCGTTCCCATCATCATATTTATTGTGGGAATAGCTCTTGGAAAAACACAAAGTGAACAAGGAACACCTATGTTAATTGCCTCTGTAGTAGTAATTTTTGTTGCTGTATTGTTTTATTTCACCAAGCTAGAAACTCGCTTAGATGAAACAGGAATCACCATTCGATTCTTTCCTTTTCAACGCGTTTATTACTATGTAAAGTGGGAAGAGTTGGAGTCTGTTCAAGTTCGCAAATACAATCCCATTATGGAATATGGAGGCTGGGGATTACGCTACAGTTTTAGAAACGGTAAAGCCTACAATATTTCAGGAAATCAAGGTTTACAATTGGTTTTAAAAAGTGGTAAAAAGTTTTTGATAGGAACGCAAAAACAATCAGAACTAACGCAGTATTTAGCAAAATTAAAAACTGAAAACCAAATAAACTGCATTTTATAGTTTTATGGCAGATAAGGAAAAGAAACCATTTGCATTGCGCCTTAACAAGGAGCTAATGGAAGCAATTGAAAAATGGGCTGCAGATGAGTTTCGCAGTACCCACGGTCAAATTGAGTGGTTACTTACCAAAGCCATAAAAGATTCGGGTCGAACCAAAACTAAGAAGTAAGAAAAATTATTCTACAGAGGCTGCTCTACCTGCTATAAAACCTGTAGTCCAAGCTGCTTGAAAATTAAATCCTCCTGTAATGCCATCAATATCCAACACTTCTCCAGCAAAATGAAGGCCTTTCACGCGTTTGCTTTCCATACTTTTAAAATCAATATCATCTAGGTTCAAACCGCCACAAGTAACAAATTCTTCTTTAAAGGTTGTTTTTCCTTTTACTTGGTAAGTATCATATAACAAACCTTGAATTACTAAATTCAACATTTCTTTACTAACCTCTCCCCAATTGGCATCCTCTTTCACTCCGGCTTTATCTAATAAAAAAGAAATTAATCTTTTTGGAAGTATAAACGGAAACAGCTTACCAACTTGCTTGCTTGGATTGGCTGCTTTGAGGTTAAAAAGTTCTTGCCTTACAGAATCTTCCTTTTTATTGTCTAACCAAGAAATTTGAACCTCAAACTCATAGTTTTTTTCGGCCAAAATTCTGGCTCCCATAGAAGATGTTTTCAAAATTGCAGGCCCACTTAATCCCCAATGGGTTATTAATACTGGTCCGCTACACTCCAATTTGGAATTTAAAATTCTAACCCTGGCCGATTGTACAGCTATGCCTTGCAATTCAACAATTGGGTTATTTGGAATATTAAAAGTAAACAAAGAAGGAACAGGGGGCTCTATTCGATGGCCTAAGTCTTTTAACCATTGAAGACCATCTTCTTTGGGGCTGCCACCAGAGGCAACAATTATTTTGCTGCACGAAACTTTTTCGCCGGAATCTAATAATAGCTCAAATCCACCGTGAAAGTTTGTAAGTATTTTTTTAACACCCTTTTCAAGCATAATGGAAACCTTGCCTTTCTTGGCTTCCTTTTCTAAGCAATCAATAACGGTTTGTGAATCATCGCTAACAGGAAACATTCGTCCGTCTGACTCAGTTTTAAGCTTTACCTTTCTTGATTCAAACCATTCTATTGTATCTTTAGGGCTAAACCTTGCAAATGCGCTTTTCAGTTGTCTTTCTCCCCTTGGATAGCTCAAGGAAAGTTGTTTAAGGTCGAAACAAGCATGCGTTACATTGCATCTTCCTCCACCAGAAACTTTGACTTTCTGCAGGACCTTAGATGATTTTTCGAAAAGAATTACCTCAGAATTCTTATTTGCTAGGGCGCAATTGATGGCAGCAAAATAACCTGCAGCACCCCCTCCTATAACAACTACTTTATGTGACAATGATCTTTTTCTCCTTTAATTTGCAACTTCAAAAATAGGCAGAATGAGCCAATTTTCCCCAATTTTTTAGTTTTTCCTAATTTTACTGTATACAATAAGCAATTGAAAGCGCTTGTTTTGTGGGATTTTAACAAAATTATCTTAAAGTTATCTTAAGATAGTTGTTTGTTGGTTTCACAAAATCATTTATGTTTGCCCATTAGCGTTATAAGCAATCTAAATAGATATAGAATGAGTAAATACAATCAATTAAACAATGTGTTGGGCTGGCTACTTTTTGTGGTTTCTTTAGTTACCTACACTCTCACCCTTGAACCTACAGTAAGCTTCTGGGATTGTGGTGAGTTCATTTCTGCTTCATATCGATTACAAATTTGCCACCCGCCTGGTGCTCCTTTGTTTTTAATGATTGGGCGAGTTTTTAGTTTAATGGCATCTGATCCAAGCAAAGTGGCATTCTGGGTAAACATGGTTTCTGCAGTTACAAGCGCATTAACTGTTTTATTTATGTTTTGGACCATTACCCATTTGGCAAAAAAAATATTATTAAAAGGTACAGCAGAGCTTGAGTCTTGGCAAACCATTGCAATAATGGGTGCTGGAGCTGTTGGTGCATTAACTTTAACCTTTTCAGATACCTTTTGGTTTTCGGCAGTAGAAGCTGAGGTTTACGCCTCTTCAAGTTTTTTTACCACCTTAACATTTTGGTGTATCCTTAAATGGGAAGACCTAGCAGATCAAAAACACTCACAACGTTGGCTAGTGCTTATTGCCTATTTAGTTGGCCTTTCAATTGGCGTCCATTTATTGAACTTATTGGTTATTCCAGCTATAGTTTATGTGTATTATTTCAAAAAATACAAGCCTTCAAGAAACGGTTTTATTGGCGCATCCGCAGTAGCAATTTTAGCAATAGGCATTGTTCAATTTGGAATTATTCCAGGATTACCTGGCCTTGCAACTAAATTAGACTACCTAGTTGTTAACTCATTTGGCATGAGTTTTAACTCAGGTGCGTTAATACTCATTTTCTTGCTAGTTACTTTATTAGCATCTTTCCTACACTATACACATAGCTTAAGTAAAACAAGTCTTTATATTGCTATAGCTTCTTATGCTGCGTTAGTGCTAAGCAGTTTTTCTGTAAACGGAAGTTTCTCTGGCCTCATTGCCTGGGCAATCATTACTGGAACGCTATACTTTTTTATCTTCCAAAGAAAGGCAGCCATGGATATCGTAAATTTGGTTGTGCTATGTTTTTCTTTTGTAGTTATTGGCTATTCGTCCTACTCAATGATTATCATTCGTTCTTTGGCTAATCCGCCTATAGATATGAACGACCCAGAGCAGCCTTTTTCTTTGTTAAGCTATTTAAATCGCGAACAATATGGCGAAAATCCTCTCCTTTACGGACAATATTTTTATGCCAAGGTAATAGATTACAAAAAGGGAGCCTCCCAATTTGCGAAAGGAGCAGATGGTAAATATGAAAAAGTTGGTGAAAAAATTGAGCGCATTTATGATCCAAAAGATTGTACCATTTTTCCTCGTATGTGGGCAGACAGGGCTGATTATGTAAACGCATACAGAGAGTGGGAAAAAATGCCGGGTGAGAAAAGAGCCAATATGGGCAAAAACATTGATTTCTTGCTGAGTTACCAATTAGGGTTTATGTATTGGCGCTATTTCTTTTGGAATTTTATTGGCAGACAAAACGATGAACAAGGTTACGGAGACATAACAAAAGGAAACTGGATAAGTGGCATTACCTTCTTAGACGAATGGCGCTTAGGCCCTCAAACAACTATGCCAGAAAGCATGAAATCGAATAGGGCAAAAAATACCTATTTCTTCCTGCCGCTTATTCTTGGCATAATTGGGGTGCTTTACCACTTCAAAAAAGCAAAAGAAGATGCGTCAGTTGTAATGACCCTATTCCTATTCACAGGGTTCTTCATCATCTTATACTTAAATTTCCCTGCGCATCAACCACGTGAAAGAGACTATGCCTATGTGGGTTCATACCAAACCTTTATGATTTGGGTTGGATTAGGTGTTTTAGCTATTGTAGATTGGCTGGCTAAAAAGATGAATAAAACTACTGCAGCATTGGGTGCCACGGTTATTTCATTGGCCGCAGTGCCGCTATTAATGGGTTCACAAAACTGGGACGACCATGACCGCAGTAACCGTTTTACTGCCCTACATTTTGCAGAGGATTATTTAAACTCATGCGAAAAAGATGCAATCCTATTTACCAACGGCGACAACGATACTTACCCATTGTGGTATGCGCAAAATGTTGAAAATATTAGAAGTGATATACGTGTCATTAACATGAGTTTACTCAATACAGATTGGTATGCAGATGGCCTTAAACGCCCTGCTTATGATAGTAAACCTGTTGAGTTTTCTATGCGCCCTGATCAGTATAAACAAGGAACCAGAGATTACGTTGTTTATTACGAAAATCCTGAACTAGAAACCAGATACGGAATCAATAAAAACGATTATTACCCGCTTAAAAACATTCTGGCTTTTGTTAATGACGACAAGGACCCAATGGGAACAGTTCAAACTCAAGGTGGAGAAGCATTGCGCTATTTCCCAACCAAAAAGTTCAGCATCATTGTTGATAGAGCAGCCTGCTTAAAAAATGGTGTGGTTAAAGCCAAAGACGAAATGTACATGCTAGATACCATTAAATGGGAGATTGGCAACAATAACCTCATGAAAGCCGATTTAATCTTATTAGATATTATTGTAAGCAATATCAATACAAGACCTATTTATTGGGCTATTACTACTGGTTCAGATGTTTATATGAACCTCCAAGGTTATTTCCAGTTAGAAGGTTTAACTTATAGGTTAGTTCCAATTGCAAGCAATATCCAAAGAGATGGAACAACTGGAAGAATCAATTCAGATATCCTTTATACCAACCTTATGGAAAAGTTTAAGTGGGGTAACATGGCCGAAAGTAATGTGTATTTAGACGAAACCATCTTACGTCAATCTAAAAACTTTAGAAATATATTCTACCGTTTAGCAGAACAACTTATTATGGAAGGCAAAAAAGATTCTGCTATTAAAGCTTTAGACTACTGCTTAAAAGTAATGCCAAACGATAAGGTTCAATACGATGTTTTTGTGGTTCGTTTAGTAGAAGGATATTACCTAGCTGGGGCAAACGAAAAAGCAAACAATCTTGCCAAAGAATTGATGACCATTCACGAAGAAAAGGCTCGTTATTTCTCTAGCTTTAAAAACAAACGCAATGCTGTTAAGCCAGATATTGAAGATAACATTCAAATCATGAATTACATTCAACAGGTTGCGAAAGCAAACAGACAAGATGCTTTATCCGACGATTTTTCCAAACGAATTAATTCGGTTCAAACCGGTTTATAATTTTTATATTTAACAAACCAACAAAAAAGCTGCTCAATGGGCAGCTTTTTTGTTTTCTTTGCAACTCAAGATTATTTTTATGAGCCAAACAACTATTTATGGCGTTCATGCAATTAAAGAGGCTTTTAACGCCGGCCGTGAGCTAATCAAAATTCAAGTACAAAAGGGATTGTTAAACCCCCAAGTAGAAGAAATATTAAGCATTTGCAGAAAACAACAAGTTCCTGTACAATTTGTTCCTAAAGAAAAATTCTACTCCTTCAAAGAAAAAAATCACCAAGGCTTAGTTGGCTATATTTCTCCTATTTCTTACCACAGCATTGAGCAAATTGTTCCTCAACTTTTTCAAGAGGGTAAAACCCCTTTTATCATGATTTTAGACAGGTTAACAGATGTGAGAAATTTAGGTGCAATTGCCAGAACCGCCTTGTGCGCAGGTGTTCATGCCATTGTTATTCCTCATACAGATTCGGCTCCTGTTAATGATGATGCCGTAAAAACTTCTGCTGGCGCGTTGATGCAACTGCCTGTTTGCAGAGAGAAAAACTTAAAAACTGTTATAGAATTCTTGAACCAATGTGGCTTTACAACTCTTGCTTGCACAGAGAAAGCCAATAATAATTTGGATCAAATAGAATTAAGCGGACCGCTTGCCATTATTATGGGAAACGAAGAAACGGGCATTAGTAATGACTTAATTAAGAAGTGTACCGAGCTTGGTAAAATACCCATGGACTTTGGATTGGCTTCTTTAAATGTTTCTGTGGCTGCTGGTATAGCCATGTATGAAGCAATGATTCAAAGAAAAATTGCAGGTAGTTAACCAAGGGTTATTTTTTGTTTTAAGGCTTCCACCTTTTCTCTTAATACCCTAAAAAACTGATTTCTTTGCTTTTCTCCAACACCGCTAATTAAAGTTGATTTTCTCAATAAATTGTTGAGCCAAAGTTCATTTTCATGAACAAAATCGGCGCTAGTAGTGCTCATCATATTAAAGGTGTTGTTGCTCACATACGCAATTTTGGTTGAACCAATATTGGCCAAGATGCTATTGTTGCCAATCATCACTTCACTTTTATAAAGCTTAAAATTCTCTCTTCCAGATTCTCCCTTATCAATCAACTTGCTACTCTTGGCCGCTTTTTTTAACACCAAGTTTAGTTCCTCTAAAAATAAATCACAAAGGTGTAAGGCATCAATTTTATGGTTAAAAAAACCCGATTCCCAAAAGTATTCAATTTGCTTGAGGTTACTGTTTAGGGTGTCTTCCGTCCAAATTTCAATGGAGTTAATTTCATTGTAATTCCTCAACATCTCCGAAGCGCTGCTTATCATCTCCTCATCAATTAAACTCGGATCGTAGTTTTCATCGGCAAAATCTGGTGAGTTTAAAATCGACTTTAACCAATAAAAAAGTTTAAACGTAATTAGGTCTCTGTTAAAGAAATGATGCCACAAAGGAACATCATCTGCCCCATATATTATTTGGTTGTTTACAGAGGTGCCTATCTTTTTCACATCTCCAGAAATGTACATTAACCAAAGTTTAAAGTTTTCTTTTTTATCATCTAACTTCAAATAGTCAAAAGTTACCTTATTGCTCATGTGCTGCAATTCTGGGTCAAAAGAAACCCTAAAATGTTTACAGATCAACGTTATTTCTTCAATATTAAATAGGGTTTCGCACCTTATTCTCCTATAAGCGCTATCTGTGCTAAGCGTTAATAAATCAGCCAGCTCATCTACAAAAGAAACATTTGGTGGTATGCCCGATTTTACGCGCACCAAAAATTGTTCTTGAATAAATTTAGATTTGTTTTCCATTAGAAACTTTAGGATAAAAAATTGCTGGCTTTAAATCAATTTAATGCAAGTTATACAAAAATCTCTTTAAACAAAACTCAGTTCCTATTCAATTAATTGCTTTTAATTCACTTTCCTTAAGGCTTTTACCCCATTTTACCATTCCTTTTGCGTCGAAACAGGTAATGGTTAAAACTCTTTCACCGCGCTTAGGCCCACCAATTTTAATGGTACAAAAATTGTTTTCTACCGTTAAGGTATTTTCTACCCTTTGCGGGTTTTGCGCTTCGGCCGTTTTCAAAACACTGCTGCTACCTGCCGTTATGCTGCTGCTAGTTAAATCGTATAATGGATAGCCAAGTGTTGAGGTTACTTTGTCATTTTTTAGCAGCTCCGTATGGTGCCTATCTCCGCTAAGAAAAAAAACACCACTAATTTTTTGATCTATCATGAACTGGATAATTTCTTCCCGTTCTTTTTTATATAAATTATATGATTCTACGTTGGTGTTCTCATTAATAAATTGCCCACCCATGGCCACAAATTTAAACGTTGCCTTGCTGTGCTTAAGCTTGTTTTTTAGCCAACTTAATTGGTTCGAGCCTAATTGTGTTTTAGAGAATTTACTTTCTTGCAATTCAGATTCATCCCTAAACCAGCGATCATCTAATAAAAAAAACTCCGCGTCACTAAACCTAAAATTGTGGTAAATACCTTGGCCGTTTTCGCCATAGGTTTTATTCCCCCAATAGGCCTTAAAACAAGCTGCGGATGCTTCTTTCAAATCATAATGTTTGTTGGCATCGTTGTCGCCATAGTCGTGGTCATCCCATATTGCATAATGATTCATCTTAGCAAGAAAAGGCTGCATTTGTTGCGTGCTTCTGGTGTGTAAATACCTGTAGGCTATTCCACTTGCACTGCTATAATCTGCCTCGCGTGTATAGGTATTATCTCCCAACCAAATCATAAAATCTGCCGGTGTATTCGTCATGGTTGTTAATATTTCATCACTTCCTCCATAAGGCTTTCCTGGTCTATCATAGGCCGAATCATTTATATACAAGCAAGAGCCCAGCATAAAGGAGAAATCTGGAGGCGGTGTGCGCCACTCCCAAAGCACTTTGGTTTTAAAGACCAAGGGGTAGGTAAATTGTTGAACTTGGTTGTCTAATAAAATTTGATATTCATAGTTTGTGCCCATTTCAAGGCCTGTAAAAATAAATTTACTGATAAAGGGCTTACAAATTGCAGCCTCTGTATTACTCAAAGTATTGCTCATCCAAGCAACATTTGCACCTTTTATTCTATATTGAATGGTTATTTTTTTAGCACATGCTGTTTGCACCCAAACCAAACATTCGGTGTGCTCCATATAGCCTAACATAGGGCCTGCAATAATTTTTGCTATGGCTTTACTTTCCTTTTGTGCAAATGCAATTTGAAATGAAAAAAGAAAAATAATAAATAATAGCTTTCTCATGTTTGTTAATTATCCATCAATAATACTAAATAAATTAGTTTCGTTTAATACTTTCAGTAGGTTTGTAACATTATATTAATATGGAAACACCAACACAGCCAGATTCTTTTCAGGCATATATTTTAGACGATATTACCAAAGCCAAATGGTATAGAATAGTATTCGATATCAAGAAAAACTTTAACAAAAAACCCGACATGAACGGCCTCCTATTCCTAATAGGTGTTAGAGAGCTTGGGCAGATGCGCGAGTTTGAAAAACACGAGAAAATGGACCTCATGCACATTGCTACTTGCAAATTATTAAGCTATGAAGGCTACTATGAATTAGATGGTTTTGACGACGATGGTTGGCCACATTATTCAATGATTAAAAAGCCGCCATACATAGATTTAATGAGCCAAGAAAACAGGTTGCGAAAACTAATTGTAGCTTACTACGATGACAATGAATTGTTTGAGCCCAGCGCCCAAGATTAAACACTATAAACTTGAGTTATTGCTCTTATTATTATAAAACAAGCTTGTTCTATTTCGTCTTTTGTAATGGTTAAGGGAGGTGCAATTCTTATTCTGTTATTGGCAAATAAAAACCAATCGGTAATAAGGCCATCGGCCAAGCAAGCTTGTATCGCTTTTAAGTTGTTGTCAAAGTTATCTAGTTCAACAGCAAGCATTAGCCCTTTGCCAGAAATGCCCTTAATTTTTGGGTGAACCAATTTTTCTCTGAATAGCGCTTCCTTCTCGGCCACTTCATTTAAAAGATTACTTGCCACTAAAAATTGAATGCCTGCATGTGCCGCTGCCGCTATAACTGGATGTCCGCCAAAGGTTGTAATGTGTCCAAGTATTGGTTGGTCTGCGAATAAAACCATTAAATCATTGCTGGCAATAACCGCCCCAATAGGCATGCCCGCTCCAAGTGCTTTTCCCAATAATAAAATATCTGGCTTTATTCCATAATGTTCAAAGGCAAACATTTTCCCGGTTTTTCCCATGCCACTTTGAATTTCGTCAAATACCAAGAGAGCTCCTGTTTCCTTGCACTTGTTTTTCAATGCCAACAAAAATTCAAGATTTGCCGCAATATATCCCGCTTCACCTTGTATAACCTCCGTAAAAACACATGCAGTATTGTGGTCTATTTGATCCAAAGAGTCAATATTGTTAAAGGTAATAAAGGAAACACCCGGTAAGAGTGGTCTAAATGCCTGCTTGTAATATTCATCACTGTTGATGCTCAGGGCAGCATGGGTACTACCATGATAGGCATTTTTACAGGCAACCACATTTGATTTTCCAGTGGCCCTTTTGGCTAATTTCATGGCCACATCTGTTGCCTCAGCTCCAGAACTTAGCAGGTAAACAGAATTTAACTCCTTTGGCAATAAGTCACAAATAGCAGCAGACAATTGCGTCTGAGCACTTTGCACAAACTCACCATACACCATTACATGCTGATATTTATTTAATTGCCCAATAATTGCGGCTTTTACCTGCTCATTTCCATGGCCAAGGTGATTTACGCTAATTCCCGAAATAAGATCCAAATACCTTTTGCCTTCCACATCAATAATATAATTGCCATCAGTACCCGCAACCTCTAACATCATGGGAAAATGTGTGGTTTGAGCCTGATGAAGCATGAAAAGTTGCCTATTATTCATAAATGAATGCCTTATTGAAATGTTATTGCAAAAATACTCACCCAACCCTATCCAACAAAGGTATTAATTGCAAAACAGAATTGCCCTTACTTTTTAAGGGGTACAATTGAACTATTTATAAAACCTATTCTATAAAAAGAGTTACTATCAATTTGCTGAAAACCATCTAAAGAATGAATGAAATCTGCGGTCATAATTCCGTCACGACTATCACTGTTAAACCAAATCAATACTTGAGACTCCCCTACTCTCTTATAAAAATCAACCTTATTTTCGTCTTTAAATGGCGTGTAAACACATGGTTTTCCTGTTGCCCACCAAACTATATCTGGATAATTAGAAATGAGCCCAAATGAGGCCATTTTAGATAGAACTAAAGGATAGGCTTCAAATTGACTTTTCCAAACAGCACTGTTATAGCCTCCTGCCCCTTGCTTTGATAACAAATACATTTGCCTAGAAACAGCACTTGTTTGCAACAAAACAATCAACAATAAAAGGGTTCTAGCAAACTTGTAATCTGTTTTAAGTTGGTTCAAACCGAGCATAGGTAAAAGCAAAACTAAAAGCCAGAGTATTGAAAGGTATCTTGGCAATTGAACCATAGATAAGCCTTGTTGCAACATCAAAAACAAAAAAAGTGAAAGGCTAATTGATACAATTAAAAGTATAATTGGACGCTTTTTTTCTTGATACAAAAACAAGCTTATTACACCAATTAACAAACAAATCAAAAACAAGGCAACACTTGCAAACAAAGGCTGTAGCGATAAAACACCATTAAACAATGTTTGCAGGTTCTCAAGAAAGGAAACAAAACTGATTTTTTTAGCGAGCGCGTGCTCACCAATTGGGATTCCAGCTATCAAATAATTTCTCATCCACCAAATAGCGCTCACAAATATAGCTGGGGCAATTTGAAAGAAAATAAAGCCCAATTTTCTTTTCTGTTTGAACCAAAAAAACAAGACTCCTGGTAACATCAACCACAAGGAATAGCGCTGCAGCGACATCAGTGCAAATAGAATGGAAGAAGCTATATTCCCTTGCTTGTTTTGCAACAATACATAATAGGTCCATGGTAACAACAAGGCCATAAAACCAGCCTCACTCAAGGCAAAAACAAACACATGTAAATAACTAAAATAAGATCCTGCTACAACCCAAAAAAACAGATTCTTTAAGCCATGTTCAATTTCATTTTCAATTATTTTATGTAAATAAAAAATGCTGACATTGAAAAATACCAACTGTAAAACTATTGCATAAATAAACGGATTGAGGTCCAAAAAATAGGCTGGTGCCAACATCAAACTATAAAGTGGTGGGGCATTCAGAAAAGGAAAACCATCAAACTGCAAAAAGCCAATCCCACGTGCTAAATTTTGGGCTACAGAAAAATAATTGGCCGAATCCACATTCAACCCAATTCCATAGGCCGAAACGCCTATCAATAATAGAAAATTTAGGATTGCGACAATTCCTAAAACAAACCGATTTTCTTTTAAAAAGCCTGATTTACCAATCCCAAATGCTGCTGCTGCATGTCCAAATGCAGATGCCATTAAACAGCTAGTGTTGCTTTTATGAGGCTATCAAACAAGCCTCTTCCATCTGTGTTGTATAACTCTGGGTCTATTACCCTTTCTGGATGTGGCATCATTCCAAAAACATTTCTACCTGCATTGCAAATGCCCGCAATATGATCCATTGAACCATTTGGGTTAGCGTCATTACTAGGCATGCCGTTTGCGTCGCAATAGGTAAACAATATTTGATCATTGGCTATCAATGAGACTTTTGTTGTTTCATCACAAAAAAATCTGCCTTCACCATGAGCCACCGGAATTTGATATGCCTTGTTTAAATCTAAGCTATTTGTAATCAATGAATTTGTGGTACTCGGTTTAATAAAAACATTTTTGCAATTGAATTTTTGGTTTTCATTGTGCAATAAGGCACCTGGCAGCAGTTGACTTTCGCAAAGAATTTGAAACCCATTACAAACACCCCAAACCAAACCACCTTTGCTAGCAAAATCAATTACATTTTGCATGATAGGTGAAAACCTAGCAATAGCGCCACTTCTAAGATAATCTCCATAACTGAAACCACCCGGAAGAAAGACTAAGTCTACACCCTGCAAATCATGGTCTTTGTGCCACAATGCAACGGTTTCACAGCCAAACTGATTTTGAAATGCATAAATTGCATCTTGATCACAATTGGACCCAGGAAAAATTACTACGCCTACCTTCATGTTGATATTGATTGAATCGACACAAAATTAAGCCATACTTCTTAAATCGCCTACTTTATGTGCAAGAAAAATGCAATTGGCAAAACACCAACTCCTAAAGCGTGTTTCGAGCCAGGAGCTTGTTGCACGGCAACGGGCAAAGTAGTGTTCAATTTAACTTCCGTAAATGTAATTTTACTTTGTGCTGGGAGCATGGTTATCATTTGCTTACAGCTACTCGTAAAAACTGGGGACGGCGTGGGAAAAACCTTGCTTTGAATCTTAGGCTCACTAGGTTCTACCATAAGCGTAAAAGAGTTTAACAAATTTTTCTTCGATTTGTCGTTCTTATCACAAATAATCAATTGAGCGTTCCCAAGGTTAAAAAAAGACTTATCAACTGTTCCAACCAACATCAAATCTATTTTCTCAAAACCATTGTCTAAAATATAGGTAAAACGATGCGCAATTTCAAGGTTTTTAGGGTTAGCTGTTGGCTGTTGCGCCATAAGAGATGGTATGCTTGAAGCAAAGCTCAAAACCACCAAAATAATTGTTTTAATTTTCATATGTATTTTCACGCTGCAAAATAAGTGCCTTTCTTTCTAAAAATATCCTTTAATATTTCTGTTTGAACCTAACTCAAGGTGAAAAACTCCATTTTTTCAGTGGTATGAGATCTCACAACCCCAGCACTTACTAAAGAAACAAGCATTTTTTGTGCACGCCACCTAGAAATATTCAACAACTTACAAATCTCCTTCAAGTTGGCCTTTTCTTTCATTTCTAGAAATTTTAAAACCCCCTTTTCGTGTTCAGTGTAATGGATGATGTTTTGACCTTTCCCGCTATTTCGCTTCAAAACATCCACAACAATTTTACTAGCCAATAAAGATTGGTCTTTTACGCGGATATGCACCCACCACTTACCTTCTTCATCTTTTGCATAATAAGGCTTGTCTTTTCCCTCTGGTATATAAGCCTCTATTACAGAGCGCTCGCCCATATCCCATTCCTTTATAATTAATTCTATTTCTGGCTTTACATAAAAATGAGCTGCTAGATCCAACATATATTTTTCGTCTTCACTCCTAACCCCAGAAATCGTTTTGTTATCGTTTACTCCAATCAATAGGGTACCTCCCTTATGATTAGCAAATGCACTAATTGTTTTGGCAATTTTGCTGGCAGAGGATATTGTTTTTTTAAAATCAAGCACTTCGCTCTCTCCACCAGCAATTTTAAACAACAAAGGATGAATACCCATGCCTGCAATATAGCAAATTAGGCACAATCTAACCGGTTTTTCTTGTCAAATTTTCCGCTATTATTTAGCCAGTAATCATCTCAATCTTTTTTTATTAACCACAAACCAAAAAAGGTAAGTAGGCCATTGATCAATAAAAGTTCAATACCAATTTGATAGGACCATCCAAAGTAAGCAGGAACATAGTTTTGAAAAAAGTAGCAAATCGTAGGTGCTACAAAACAAACAATCGGCGACAATCTATCATGAATTTGAAGCTTTGTTAAAATGCCAAAAGCAAATAAGCCCAATAAAGGGCCATATGTATATCCGGCTATATCAAGTAAAATTCCAATGATAGATTTATTGTCTAACTGTTTAAAGTAATAAACCATCATTAAAAACAGAAAGGCAAACGACAAATGCACTACTTTTCTAATGTTCGATTGCTTGTTTTCACTCCAGTTCTTTTTGCGCTGAACACCTAAAATATCAATACAAAAAGAGGATGTTAAGGCTGTTATGGCGCCGTCTGCGGAAGGAAATAATGCCGAAATTAACCCTATAATAAAAATCAATGAAATCAACATAGGCATATGTGTTAAGGCAACGGTAGGAAACAGGTCGTCGCCCTTAACCGTTAAACCTTTACTTTCTGCATACATAAAAAGTACCCCTCCTAAAAACAAAAACAAAAAGTTTACCAAAACCATCACTGAGCTGAACAAAAGCATGTTTTTCTGGGCTCCCCCCAATGTTTTTACACTTATATTTTTTTGCATCATTTCTTGATCCAAACCTGTCATGGCAATTGTAATAAATGCCCCTCCTAATACTTGCTTCAGAAAATACTTCTTATCAAAAAAGTTGAAATTAAAAATCTGAAGATGCCCGCTATCGTTTAACTTTCCAAGTGTTTCAGAAAAACTTAGGTTCAAATCACCCATTATATAAAACACGCAAACCACTAATGCCAATAACATAAAAAAAGTTTGAAGCGTATCTGTCCAAACAATGGTTTTTACACCGCCTTTAAAGGTGTATAAAACTATCATTAACAGAATAATCAAAGTAGTAACTTCAAAGCTAATATGGAGTTGATCCAATACAAAAATTTGAAGCACATTGATAACCAAATAGAGTCGTAAAGTAGCGCCTAACGTTCTGGAAACAATAAAAAACAGGGACCCCGTTTTATATGAAAATATGCCAAACCTTTGGCCTAAATAATTGTAAATGGAAGTAAGTTTGAGTTTATAATAAAGTGGCAATAAAACAAAAGCAACCACAAAATAACCTATAAAATACCCTAAAACTACCTGGAAATAACTAAATTTTGCTAACTCAACCGTACCTGGCACTGAAACAAAAGTTACCCCAGATAAAGAAGTGCCTATCATTCCAAAAGCCACCAAGGCCCAATGGCTGCTCTTATTTCCAATAAAGAAACTGTGGTTAGTGGCGTTCTTGGAGGTAAAGAAGGCAACACCCAGTAGGACCAAGAAATAAAGAATAATGACGCTCAAAAAAAGTGTTGTTTCCATTACACAAAACTAGCTTACACTACCTTTTTACAAAATGGATTTAACCACATAAAGTGATATAGCGTCTAATAATTATTGCGGAATCAAAGGAACACCTGTTAAAATGATTAATAGCATCATTATTGAAACTACCATTAATGATACAATTAGTGGTTTCCTGAGCGACTTTTTAGGGTAGCTATCTTCATCTAAAAAGTACTTTCTAAAAACAAATTCAACTAACAATGCGCCCTCTAAAAAATTAGCCATAAAAGTGGTTCCTGGTCCGCGAAGGTCTGTTGTACCTAAATAAGCTGTGAACGAGGCAAACAACAAGGAAACTAGGAGCAAGAGATTGCCTATCTTAGTTTCGCCTTTATCAACTAAGTTTTGCCTCAATAAAAAGCCTCCAAAGATGGGACTAAACAATACGCAAAAACCCAAAACAGTCCATTTGGAATATATTGGGGTCTTCTCCACTTTTGCTCCTTCTTCAAACATAATTGTAATTTAATAAAAGTCGTTTCGATTGCTTTTGTTCCAAATCTTAATTAAAATAAAGCCAAACAACATGCCGCCTAAATGTGCAAAGTGGGCCACATTATCAGCTGGATTATTTGCAATGCCTTGGTACAATTCTATGGCCCCATAGCCAAATACGAAATACTTTGCTTTGATAGGAAATGGGATAAAAAGCATCATTAATTCTGTGTTTGGAAACAGCATGCCAAATCCAAGTAAAAGTCCAAAAACAGCACCACTAGCCCCTACCACAGGGTTATTAAACTTCTTCACCAATAAAAAATCTGTGATTTGTTTGGCGCCAGTAACATAATCTGGATTATTGGGATCCTTTCTCCATTCATTTAAAAAATCTGCAACATGAATATCGTTTGCAAAAAAGGGGTCTTTTTGAATGATGTTAAAAAAGGTATCATAATCTGGATTTGCGGCAAATCCGGCTATCATTTCTTTTATTTGATGCACCTCATAAGCATTTACACCTAAATACAAAGCCGCAGCGCCAAAAGCTGTAACAAAATAATAGATGAAAAACCTTTTGGGACCCCAATAATTTTCTAATGTATTGCCAAACATCCATAAGCTGAACATATTAAAAAATAAGTGCATAAACGACCCGTGCATAAAAACATGAGTAATTAATTGGTAGGGTCTAAAGTAGCTAGATTCGGGGTAAAATAACCCAAAATGTTGGTTCATATTAAACCACCCTTTGCTCTCTAGCACTATATTGGCCAAATAACACAGGCCATTAATTATCAATAAATTCTTTACTACTGGAGGAAAGCTCGAAAAATTGTTTGGTCTAAATTGTTGATACATATCCTAATTTGCGGCAAATTAATTCTAATAATTGAATTGCTTGTGTGTTGCCAAGAATTTTTATTGGTGTTAAAACATTTTTGAAATGTCTTGTAACGTGAGCTTGCTTACGCAAGGTCTTCCATCTGGGGAAAATTGCGGATCAGAACAAGCAAATAACTCATCTACCAACCTATTCATTTCTTCTGATTTTAGTTTGGTTCCAGATTTAATGGATGCTTTTTTTGCCAATGTTTTTGCAACATTCTTATGTTTATTGAGTTCTCCTTGTTTGTTCCTTTTATACGTTTCTAAAATCTCTGAGAGAAGCTCTTGTTCATTGCCTATGTGAAGTTCGGTTGGGAGTCCATTAATAACAAATGTGTTTTTGCCAAAGACATTGATAGTAAAACCTAGTGCGCCCATTTCTGGCAAAATCTCTTCCAAAACAACTTCATCACCCGGAGCCAATGTTACAACCTTGGGAAAAAGAAGTTGCTGACTAGCTATTGGACTTTGGGCAAGGGCAAACAAATATTTTTCGAACAAAATTCGCTCGTGTGCTGCCTGTTGGTTTACGAGCATCAAGCCACTTTTGATTGGGGTAACAATAAATTGATTGTTTAATTGAAAAAAAACTCTGGTGTCGCTTACCTCCTCGTTTGATGGAAGAAGTTGCTCAACTTTTTCATGTATTGAGGGTGAGTTTGAATTGGTTTGAAACAACTTTTCCCAGTTCTGTGCCTTATCGTTTCGCTGTTGTTGGTAGGTTTCCTTAAAACTGCTCCAATCTGGTTGGCTTACCGTTGAGCCACCAGCAATAAAAGGGATAGCCTCACTAATGCTTGGTGGGTTTAATTGGAGGTGTATAAATCTATTGTCATCAAAATTTCCTCCATCTGGGTTTTGAATATAGGCTCCGAGGGATTTTCTAACAATTGCTCTCAAAATTTGATAAACATTTCTCTCATCCTCAAATTTTACCTCTGTTTTTGTGGGATGGATATTAATGTCTATTTGCGATGGGTCAATTTCAATTTGAATCACATATAACGGAAACTGTTCTTTACTAATGGTTCCTTCAAAGGCATTGTTTACCGCATGGTTCAAATAATTATCTTTAAAAAACCTATTGTTTACAAAGAAATATTGCTCTCCCCTTAATCTTTTTGCAAACTGTGGTTTAGCTATAAACCCTTTTACATGGATGATGCTTGTTTGTTCATCCAATTCAATTAAATCCTCTTCTTTGCGGTCGCCAAAAACAGATACAACTCTTTCTTTTTGAGTTTCTATTGAATAATCCAATTGCAAATCATCATTGTGATACAATTGAAAGCCTATAGCAGGATTGGTAAGTGCCGCTCTGTTTATTTCTTCCACAATGTGTTTCCATTCAACTGGGTTCGACTTTAAAAAGTTTCGCCTAGCTGGAATATTAAAAAACAAGTTTTTAACCAGAATATTCGTTCCTATGGGGTGTGCAATGAGCTCTTGTTTTTTCACCTCCGAACCTTCAACAGAAATAAATGTGCCTAACTCATCTTCCCCTCTTCTCGTTTTCATTTCCACAGTGGCCACCGATGCAATACTAGCGAGAGCCTCGCCCCTAAAGCCCATCGTGTTAATTTTAAAAATATCTTCTGTTTTGGCTATTTTGGAGGTAGCGTGCCTTTCCCAACACATTCTGGCATCAGTGCCACTCATTCCTGAACCATTGTCTATTATTTGAATCAAGGATTTGCCGGCCTCCTTTATGTACAAAACAATTTGCGTACTACCTGCATCTATAGAATTATCTAACAATTCTTTAACTACAGAGGATGGCCTTTGAATAACCTCTCCTGCTGCAATTTGGCTAGCTACGTGATCTGGTAAAAGCTTAATTAAGTCTGTCATATTCCACTACAAATCACTTCATTTTTCACCGTAATTTTCCTACTGTGGAGAACTTTCAACCCCTAAACCGTTAATAAGTTCTCACCATGTTTCTCGTTTTTATCACAACATTTGCGCTCCTTTGCAGTAATAATGCGTTTTTCCTGTAAATATTTTTTTGCTTTTGCGGTCTTTTTTTGTCTTTCTAACCAAAGTAAAGCACAAAGCCATTCCATCAATTGGAAACGTTCTTACCCTTGGGTAGATTCTATCATGAGCACTTTGAGCTTAGATGAAAAAATAAGCCAATTAATGACTATTGCTGTTTGGACCCAAAGAGACAGTAATTATTTAATGGATATTGAGCGTTTGGTTAAAGACTACAAAGTTGGCGGCATCATGTTTATGAAAGGAACCCCTCATAAAGAAGCAGTATTAACCAACAGATACCAAGCCGTTTCTAAAGTGCCTATTTTGGTAAGCATTGATGGTGAATGGGGATTAAATATGAGATTGGATAGCACCCCCGTGTTTCCCCGACAAATGATATTAGGTGCCGCAAATAACCTTGAACTCACCCAGCAAATGGGCGCTGAGATTGGTAAACATTGCAAAAGAATGGGCATTCATTTAAACTTTGCTCCCGATGTTGACATTAACAATAATCCAGCGAACCCCGTTATCAATGACCGTAGTTTTGGTGAAAATAAATACATTGTTGCCAAGCATGGTGTTGCTTTTACGAGGGGTATTCAAGATCAGCATGTAATGGCCACAGCAAAGCACTTTCCCGGACATGGTGATACAGAGTTTGATTCTCATGAGGCGCTTCCTATTTTAAACTTCAACAGAAAGCGATTAGATTCTTTGGAATTATATCCCTTTAAAGAACTCATTAAAAACAAGGTTGGGAGTGTAATGGTTGCCCACTTATATGTACCGGCAATAGATTCCGCTAATAACACCGCTACTTCTATTTCTAAAATTGCCATCAAAAACCTATTAAAAGATGAACTCGGATTTGATGGTTTGGTAATTACCGATGGCTTAAACATGAAAGGTGTTGCCAATTATGCTGCTCCAGGTGAGGTTAGTGCTAAGGCTTTAGCGGCAGGTAGTGATTTGTTACTGTTTGTAGAAGACGTGCCACAAAGCATATTTTGGATCAAAGAATACCTTAAAAATGGTTTAATTACCAATGAGGATATTGACATCGCTTGCAGAAAGATTTTAATCACAAAAAACTGGGCTGGGTTAAACCACTACCAGCCAATAAAAGTAGAGAATTTATACTCCGACCTCAATTGTTGTTCTACAGATTTGTTAATCAAAAAGATAGTGAAACAAGGCATAGTGGTAGCTAAAAATTTAGATAACCTTATTCCTTTGGCAAATCCACAAGAGTATAAAATTGCAAGTATTGCCGTTGGAAATAATCTTTTTACCAGCTTTCAACAAACCTTGAATAACTATTTAAAAGCCGATTATTTCTCCATTGATAAAAATGACAGCGAGCAATCATTTGACTCCGTTTTTTCAATACTACAGCGATACAGCCTTGTAATTATAAGTGTGCACAACACAAGCAGGTATGTAAGTAAAAAACTCGGTATGACCAAGGCTGAAATTACCTTCATCAATCGATTGCTTTTAAGCAGAAAATCAATCCTAATCAACCACGGAAATCCATACATATTGCAACACTTTGGTCAAGCAAGAAATGTAATTGTTGCATATGAAGACCTCCCATTATATAATCAATTAGCGGCACAAGCATTAATGGGGGCCTATGGCACAACAGGAAAAATGCCTGTCTCTGTTGGTAGCACATTTCCTTTGGCTACGGGTATGGAAACGGAAGCCTTGCCTCGCCTAGAATATGTTATGCCAGAAGAGGTTGGATTGGAGCATACGCCTTTTCAATTTATCGATAGCATGGTAGCTGAAGGCATCAAAGCAAAGGCAATGCCCGGCTGCCAAGTTTTAGCTGCAATAGATGGAAAGGTAATTTATAATAAATCTTTTGGAACGTTTACCTATGACAGCGCCTCGACTAAAGTTCAAAATTACCACTTATACGACTTAGCCTCATTAACAAAATTGCTTTCTACTACTTTGGCTATCATGAAATTGTATGAAGATAGAGCTATTGGACTCAATGATAAGCTAGGCTTATATCTTCCTTTTTTAAGAGGAACAGCGAAGGAAAAAATTACTATCAAAGACGTGCTCCTCCATCAAGCTGGCTTTCCAGCATTTATCCCATTTTATAAAAAAATCATAGATAAGTCGCTTCCAGATACCACTTGGTTCAGCAAGATTAAAACAACTCGTCATAGCCTAAAGGTGGCGGATAGTCTTTGGATTGACAAATCATACGAGCAAAATATTTTCAATTTGATTGCAACTGCAGACATGAAAACAACTGGTGAATATTTATACAGTGATTTGGGCTTTATTTTACTCAGAAAACTTGTTGAAAACATCAGTAACCAAACGTTCGATGAATTTGTAAATGAAAACTTTTTTAAACCATTGGCTTTAGGAAACATATGCTTTACACCTTTGGATAAAGGCGTGTTTAAAGGCAAAATTGCACCCACAGAAAACGACACCCTATTTAGAAAACAAGAGCTTCAAGGATATGTACACGACCCTGCTGCCGCTATGTTTGGAGGGGTAAGTGGCCATGCTGGTTTGTTTAGCAATGCAAATGATGTAGCCGTAATTATGCAAATGCTTTTAAACGGTGGAACCTATGGAAATGTTAGAGTATTAAAGGAATCAACCATTACCCTATTCACCAGCAGGCAATCTAAGAAATCGAGAAGAGGTTTGGGTTTTGATAAACCCGAAACCATGCCCCTGAAAATGTCGCCAGCTGGCAAATACTGCTCCCCCTTAACATTTGGACACACTGGTTTCACTGGAACTTGCGCTTGGGCCGATCCAAAAAACAATTTGGTTTATGTGTTTTTATCGAATAGGGTCAACCCCAGCGCAGAAAATAATAAATTGGCACAAATGAATATAAGAACCAATATTCAAGACCTAATTTATCAAGCAACCAAAAAGAAGTAAGTTAATCACTTCAAAAAGAATTTGTTGCAAATTTTGCAAATTTTACGGGTTTTGTGGATTTCTGGTTAACAACATTTGGAAATGTTCAAAGTATGTTTACCTTTGATGCTCATATTATTTTTATTCATGAACATCTACATTGGAAATTTAAACTGGAGCACAACTGAAGATGAGTTGCGCGGCTTGTTTTCACAGTATGGCGAAGTATCAAGCATTAACATCGTTAATGACAAATTTACCGGCCGTAGCAAAGGATTTGGTTTTGTTGAAATGCCAGATAATGCTGGCGCACAAAGCGCAATCAACTCTCTAAACGGTCATGACCAGGGGACGCTCATGGGCGCCAGTGGCCAGCACCACCTGTTTGGCCCGCACCTTCCACAGGCGCTCGCGCACCGGTGC